>JBJTIJ010000313.1:0-3580 GCA_046094945.1 Planctomycetia bacterium
CAGCCGAGGCGGGCGGCGGGCCCGAGCGCACGGTGGTGGTGGTCAACGCCGACTCGCCGGTGTCGCTGCAGGTGGCGCATGCGTACGCGCGCCGGCGCGGCATCCCGGCGCAGAACCTCGTCTACCTCGAGGGCGTGCCCACGCTGGGCATCGTCAGCCTCGACACCTTCCGCACGCGGATCTGGGCGCCCGTGAAGCAGCAGCTGGAGGCGCGCGGGCTGCTGGAGGAGGCCGACCTGCTGGCGTGGTCGGCCGACTTCCCCTTCGCGGTGGACGTGGACGCCGAGGCCAAGGCCAAGGGCATCCAGCCCATGCCGCACGTGCCCTTCCGCGCCTCGCTCACGGGCCTCTCCTACTTCTGGCGCCACGTCGAGGCGGGCGAGACGGCCCGCTGGCTCGACCTCTCCGCCAACCGCTACTTCCACCCCGAGCCGGGCGCGCGCAGCGCGCCGGCGGGCCGCCCGCCCACGGCCGCCGAGGCCGGCGCCATGCGCACGGCGCAGCAGCAGCTGCAGAAGCAGGACTGGGCCGGCGCGCGCGACACCTACAAGGCGCTGCTGGCGGGCGCGCCCGACCTGGTGGGCGCGTGGTACGACCTGGCCTGCTGCCTTGCGCGGCTGGGCGAGAAGGCCGCCGCGCTGGAGGCGCTGGCGCAGGCCGTGCAGCGCGGCTGGGCCAATGCGCTGCACACCGTCAGCGACGGCGACCTCGAGCCGCTGCGCGGCGACCCGGCCTTCGAGGCCCTTGTCGAGCAGATGGCCAAGGCCCAGCAGCGGCTGGCCGGCGGGCACGCCTCGCACGGCTTTGCCGCGGGCCGGCTGTGGGGCGCGGGCGGCGCGCCCATGCCGCAGCTGGTGGGCGCGAGCGAGGCGCCGCGCGAGCGCTACCTGCTGAGCGTGATGCTGGGCTACACGGGCGAGTGGGGCAACAGCGCCCCCGAGGTGCTGGCGTGCCTCGAGCGCGGCGCGCAGAGCGATGGCACGCAGCCCGACGGCACCGTCTACCTGCTGGCCAACGACGACGTGCGCGCCGACACGCGCGAGCCCTACTTCCCCTTCACGCAGGGCCTGCTGGAGTCGATGGGCCGGCGCGTGGCCGTGCTCACCAAGGGCAAGGACGGGCAGGACGGCGTGCTGCCCAAGGGCAAGGCCGACATCCTCGGCGCGGTGGTGGGCGCGGCGGGCTTCGCGTGGAAGGGCACCGAGAGCACGCTGCTGCCCGGCGCCCTCGTCGAGCACCTGACCTCGTTCGGCGCCGACTTCAGCCACGGCGGGCAGACCAAGCTCAGCGAGCTGCTGCGCGCCGGCTCGGCGGGCTCGGCCGGCACCGTGGCCGAGCCGCTGGCGCTGTGGCAGAAGTTCCCCCTGCCCTCCATCCACGTGCACTACGCGCGCGGCTGCTCGCTGGCCGAGGCCTACTACCAGAGCATGGCCGGGCCCTGGCAGACGCTGGTGGTGGGCGACCCGCTCGCGCAGCCCTTCGCACGCTTCGCGGCCGTCACGCTGCCGGCCTCGCTGGGCGCCGCGCCGCTGGCCGGCACGCAGGCGCTGGAGCCGGGCCTGCCCGAGGCCGTGGCGCGCGCCGGCGGCAGCCTCGAGCTGTGGGTGGACGGCCGCCTGCGCGCGCGCGGCCCCGTGGGCACGCCGCTGGCCTTCGACACCACGGCCGAGGACGACGGCGTGCACGACCTGCGCGTCGTGCACGTGGCCGGCGACGCCATCGAGACGCGCTCATCCGCGCGGGCGCGCGTGAGCGTGGCCAACGCCGGCCGCAGCGTGACGCTGCAGGGGCCCAAGGAGATGCCGCGGCTGGGCGCGCCGCTCGTGCTGGGCGGCAAGGGGGCCGGCGCCAGCGAGGTGGACGTGCTGCTGGGCGCGCGCGTGCTCGCCACCGTGCCCGTCAAGGGCGGGGCCTTCAAGGCCGAGGTGGACACGCTGCTGCTGGGCCCGGCGACGGTGGAGCTGGTGGCGCGCGCCCGCTTCCCCGAGGGCGTGGCGGCCCGCTCGGCCCCGCTGGAGGTCACGCCCGCCACGGCCGCGCCGGGCAAGGCCGCAGCCAAGCCGGCCCCCAAGCCCAGGAAGCCGAAGGAGGGCAAGGACAAGGACGCCAAGGCGCCCGCGCCGGCCCCGGCGGGCGCCAAGGCGGGCCTGCTGCTGCGGGTCACCGACGACAAGAAGAAGGTGCACGAGGGCACGCTGGCGGCGCTCTCCGACGACGCGCTGGCCAAGGCGCTGGCCGACCTCAAGGTGGAGCAGGCCACGCGCATCGAGCTGGCCGGCGAGGTGCAGGTGCCCGAGGACGGCTTCTACCAGCTGCTGCTCGTCTCCACGGGCCGGCTGCAGGCCAGCTGGGGCGGCCCGCGCGCGCTGGCCGCCACGGCCTCGCCCACGCGCATGGCCTTCGCGGGCGCCTGGCTCAAGGCGGGCTGGAACGCGCTCGAGCTGGTGCTGGAGCCCGAGGGCGCGCCGCGCCTGTCGGCGCTGCTGGGCGGGCAGGTGGTGACGGCGCCGCTGGCCGCCGCCAGCCTGCGCACCGAGGCGCCCTAGCAGGGCCTGCGCGAGCCCGGCCGGCGCGCGCCCAAGGCTGGCTAGGCGCCCGTCACCGGCGTGAGCCAGGACTGCTTGCTGGGGTCCTCGCCGCGCACGGCGCGGAAGAAGGCCTGCTGCAGCGCACGCGTGACCGGGCCGGCCTTGCCGGCGCCGATCACGTAGCTGTCCACCTCGCGGATGGGCGTGATCTCGGCGGCGGTGCCGGTGAAGAAGGCCTCGTCGGCGCCGTAGAGCTCGCCGCGCGTGATGGCGCGCACCTCCACGTGCAGGCCCTGCTCGCGCGCCAGCGTGAGCACGCTGTCGCGCGTGATGCCGGGCAGGATCGAGCTGTCGAAGCCGGGCGTGACCAGCGTGCGGCCGCTCACCATGAACAGGTTCTCGCCGCTGCCCTCGCTGACGTTGCCGGAGTTGTCCAGCAGGATGGCCTCGTCGAAGCCCTTCTCCTTGGCCTCGCGCACGGCCAGCGCGCTGTTGAGGTACTGGCCCGTGCCCTTGGCCGTGGTGGGGAAGGCCGCCGGGTGCAGGCGGCGCCACGACGAGATCGTGGTGCGGATGCCCTTCTCCAGCGCCTCGGCGCCCAGGTAGGCGCCCCACGGGAAGGCGGCGATCACCACCTCGGTGGGCACGTCGTGCGCGTAGACGCCCAGCGGGCCGTGGCCGAGGAACACGATCGGGCGCAGGTAGCAGGCCTCGAGGCGGTTGGCGCGGATGGTCTCCACGCAGCCGGCCACCAGCTGCTCGGCGCTGCAGGCCACCGGGATCTTGTAGGCCTTGGCCGAGCCCAGCAGGCGCTCGATGTGCTCGCGCAGGCGGAAGACGAAGGTGCCGCGCGGGCCGTGGTAGGCGCGGATGCCCTCGAAGGCGCCCGTGCCGTAGTGCAGCGCGTGCGAGAGCACGTGCGTCTTGGCGTCGGCGTAGGGCACCAGCGTGCCGTTCCACCAGATGGCGGTCTTGCCGTCGGCCTTGACGTTGGCAGCCACGGGGCGTCCTCCGCCGCCGGGCTCCCGGCGGGAGCGGGGAGGATACGGGGC
>JBJTIJ010000314.1:0-5115 GCA_046094945.1 Planctomycetia bacterium
CCTCGTGGCGCTCGTCAACGCCCTCGGCTGACAGATCGTCGTCTCCTACGGGCAGGGCGTGCGCTGGTGGACCGACAACACGGCCTCGATCCGCGCCGGCCGCGTGTGGGCCAAGCCCACGCCCCAGCCCGGCCGCGGCACGACGCCCGACAACACGCCGCGCTAGGCGGCGCGCCGGCCCGCGCGCACGGCGCCCCTTCCGGGACCGAGGCCCCGCGCCCTGCCCGCCCGCAGGGCCCGGGTCGAGCGGGTGCGCTGGGTCGCCCCGTGCGCCCGCGGCGCCCTGCGCGGCCGGGCTGGCCCGGGCCGCCGGGGACGGCCGGGGGTGCGGCCGGCGCGGATCGAGGCCTTGTTGTCGTTCCACCAGCGCACGCACTGCCCGTAGGAGACGAAGATCTGGCCGCCGAGGGCGTTGACCAGCGTGACGAAGGGCTTCTCGAGCACCTCGTACCAGTCCTTCGAGACCGGCGTGATGGTCATGCCGGTGCGCAGCCCGGCCTCGTCGCGCAGGCGCATGAAGAGCGTGATCACCGTGCCCATGAGCTCGTAGCGCTGCGCGCCCAGCGCGAGGGCCTTGTAGCCCTCCAGCGCCTGCAGCGCCGAGATGGCCAGCGTCTGGTCCTCGCGGTCGGCCGAGGGCAGGCGCACGTACTCCAGCAGCTCGCCATGCGTGCCCGGGTCGTGCACCGCGCCCCAGGCCGCGATGGCCGCCAGGCGCACCTCCAGCGGCCGGCGCTTGCTCTCGCTGCGCCGCGCCAGCGGCTTGAGGTCCTGCGAGCTGCCGGGGATGGCCAGGATGCCGTAGCCCTCCAGGCCGGCCAGGATCAGCGCGCGGCGCGGCTGGTAGATGGCGCGCTGGCAGAAGGTGCGCACGCGGGCGCGTGCGGCCAGCACGGCCTTGCGCGCCTCGGCGTTGCTGTCGGGCCAGGCCGCGTCGGCGGCCGTGCGGCACAGGCCGGGCAGCAACGAGATGCGCAGCTCGACATCCCGGGCGACCTCGGCGGCCTCGTAGGCGGCCACCAGCTGCACGAGGGCCTGCACGTCGGCCGGCGTGGCGCGCGGCGCGGCCTCGTCAGGCCCGGCGTGGGCCGGTGCAGCGGTGCCCAGCGGCAGGGCCAGCAGGGCGGCCAGCAGCGCCAGCAGGGCCACGGGGCAGGCCGGGACGGGGATGCGCATGGGGGACCCTCCGCAAGGACGCCCCCATCGTAGCCCGCGCCCGCCACGCGCGCCCAGCCTCGCGGCGGGCGCGGCCGGCGTGGCCGAGGTCACTGCCGTGTCTGCCGCGGCTGCTGTGGCTGCTGTGGCTGCTTTGCCTGCCGCGGCCGACGGGGCCAGCCCGGCGCCACACGTTGCCGCCCTGCGCCGCACGCTGCCGCCCTGCGGCGCGTGGCGCCCGGCCGCCCGCGCTCAGCACTCGGGCAGGCTCACGGCCAGCCCGCCCTCGCTGGTCTCCTTGTACTCGCGGCGCATGTCCTCGCCGGTGCGGCGCATCACGGCCAGGACGCGGTCGAGGCTGATGAGGTGGCGGCCGTCGCTGGCCAGCGCCAGCTGGGCGGCGCTCCACGCCTTGCTCACGCCCATGGCGTTCCTCTCGATGCAGGGAGCCTGCACGAGGCCCTTGAGCGGGTCGCAGGTGAGGCCGAGGTTGTGCTCGATGCCGATCTCGGCGGCGTACTCCACCTGCTCGGGCCGGCCGCCCAGCAGCTCGCACAGCATGGCCGCGGCCATGGCCGTGGCCGCGCCCACCTCGCCCTGGCAGCCCACCTCGGCCCCCGAGATGCTGGCATGGGTCTTGACCAGCATGCCGATGGCGCCCGCCGTGGCCAGCGCGCGGTGGATGCGCGGGCGCGCCAGGCGCCAGCGCTCGGCGATCTCCACCAGCACGCCCGGCACGATGCCCGCGGCCCCATTGGTGGGGGCCGTCACGACGCGCCCGCCGGCGGCGTTCTCCTCGTTGACGGCGAAGGCATAGGCCTGCGCGCGCAGGATGTCGGCGTAGCCCGGGTCGACGGCCCCGTCCTCCACGCGGCGCAGCAGGTCGCGCGCGCGCCGGCGCATGCCCAGCCCGCCGGGCAGCACGCCCTCGTGGGCGAGGCCCCGCGCCACGCAGGCGCGCATGGCCTCCCAGAAGCGGTCCAGGCCCGCGTCCACCTCCTCGGGCGTGGCGCCCCAGGCGCGCTCGTTGGCCAGCACCACCTCGCCGATGGGCAGCCCATGGCGGCGCGCCTGCTCCAGCAGGCTGGCGCCGTTGTGGAAGGGGTGGCAGGGCGGCGGCAGGCTGGCGTGCGCGATGGGGCGCGTGACCCACTCGGGCCGGCACACGAAGCCGCCGCCCACGCTGCACCACGGCTCCTCCAGCAGCACGGCGCCCTGCGCGTCCAGCGCGCGCAGCACCAGCGTGTTGGGGTGCGCCAGCCCCTCGTCGCGGCCCTCGGCGTGCGTGAGGAAGCGCACCGAGCCGGGTGCGAGGTGCGCGTGCCCGTGGCCCAGCGCCACGCGCGGCTCGGCCTCCAGCCGCGCGGGCAGCGCGTGCACGGCGTCCACGTCGCAGGTCTCGGGATCCCAGCCGTGCAGGCCGGCCAGCACCGCCTGCAGCGTGCCGTGGCCGCGGCCGGTGGCCGACAGCGAGCCCTTGAGGTCGGCCTCCAGCCGCGCGGGCGAGAGGCCGCGCGCCAGCAGGCCCTCGCGGAAGCGCGCGGCGGCGCGCATCGGCCCCACGGTGTGGCTGCTGCTGGGCCCGAGCCCGATGCGGAAGATCTCCAGCAGGCGGAGCGTGATGGGGGTCATGGCGTGCCGGGGGTCACGGCCGCCCATGCTGCCACCGGGCGCGCGCGCAGCGTGCCTTTCCCCGGCGCCTAGCGGCCGGCGGGCGGCCGCAGGGCCTCGGCGAGGTGCTCGACCAGCGTGGGCAGCTGGGCCTCGGGCACCGCGCAGATGCCCAGCCGCAGGCCGCCGTCGACCGGCACCACGAAGGTGCCGCGCTGGCGCAGGGCCTCGCCCGCCTCGCGCGCCCGCGGCGTGAGCACGGTGACGAAGAAGCCGCCGTCGTAGGCGGGGTAGGCCAGCCCGGCCCGGCGCGCGTGCGCGTTGAAGGCCTGCACGCGCCCGGCCAGCAGCTGCACCAGCCCGGCGCGCTCGGCCTTCACGGCGGCCGCCAGCGCCGGGTCGGTGAGCAGGCGCGTGACGGCCACGAGGCCGCCGCGGTTGCAGTTCGACCACGTGCCGCGGCAGGCGAAGGTGAGCGCGGCGCCCACCTCGTCGCGCTGCGCGCGGTCGGGCAGCAGCGCCACCAGCGCGCCCACGCGCAGCCCGTAGTGCGTGAAGGTCTTCGAGGCCGTCCACGCCACCAGCACCAGCAGGCGGCCGGCCAGCCGCTCCAGCGCGGCCACCGGGCGCTCGAGGTCGCCGGCCGGCCCGTAGGCGCAGTAGGCGCCGTCGAGCACCACGGCCACGGGGCCGCGCGCGGCGTGGCGCTCGAGCACGCCGGCCACGCCCTCCCAGTCCTGCGCCGTCATCGAGTAGCCGGTGGGGTTCTGGCAGGGGTCGTTGAGGACCAGCAGCGCGCGGCCCTGCGTGGAGAGGTGCCGTCCCAGCGCCTCGTCCAGGCCCGCCACGTGGAAGCGGCCCTGCGCGTCGAACATGGGGAAGGTGTCCAGCCCGCGCTCGTTCTCGTCGGCCAGCGTGGCGTAGGGGCCCCAGTAGAACGAGGTGGTGAGCAGCCGCTGGCGCGGCTCGAGGAAGGTGGCGATGGCGTGGCGCAGCGCGCCCGTGCCGCCGGGCGTGGCCACGGCCACCGCGGCCTCGCGCAGGTGGGCGCGCGTGGGGAAGGCGTCGGCGATGGCGGCGGCGAGGAAGGCCGGCGTGCCCGCGATGGGGGCGTAGGCGGCCCACTCGCCGGCGGCCACCTCGTGGACGGCGCGCGCGGCCGTGGGCAGCACGGCCAGCTTGCCGGCGTCGTCCAGCAGGGCGCCCAGCGTGCCGTTGATGACCGTCTCGCCGCGCGCCTTGCGCGCCGTGGCCTCGGCGTTGAGCGCGAAGATGGGGTCGTCGCCCGGGCGGCCGCGGCGGGTGGTGGCCAGGTAGGGCGTGGCGGGTGCAGGCATGGGCGGGCTCCGGTCGCGCGGGCGGGCACTCTCGCACCCCCGTAGGACGCCCGCCCGGTTCCGGCGCGTGCGCCGGCCGGCGCTAGGCGCGGGCCTGCCGGCGCGCGTGCCAGGCCTGCGCCAGCGTGGCGGCCAGGATCAGCAGGCCGCCGGCCAGCGCGTGCGGGCCGGGCTGCTCGTCGTGCACCACGGCCGCCAGCAGCGCGCTCAGCACCGGCTCCAGCAGCAGCAGCAGCGCGCCCTCGAAGGCCGGCACGCGCCGCATGCTGGCGGTGAGGAACAGGTAGGCCACCGCGATCTGCAGCACGCCCAGGAAGACGATCACGCCCAGGTCCAGCGCGCGCACGCTGCCCAGCGGGAAGGCGAACGGTGCGCACAGCAGGCAGCCCAGCACGTTGGCGGCCACCGTGGCGGGCACGGCCGCGCCCCCCGAGCCGCCGTCGCCGGGCGTGGAGCGCGCCAGCCAGCGCAGGCCGGCGATGGTCAGCGCCCAGGTGAAGCCGCTGGCCGCGGCCAGCAGGTTGCCGCGCGCCGGGTCCGGCGCCGTCGAGCAGCAGTCCTCGTGGCCCAGGAAGAACAGCGCCAGGCCGCCGCCCATCACGGCCAGGAAGCCCAGGTCGGCGGCGCGCACGCGCTCGCGCAGCAGCAGCGGCGAGAGCACCAGCAGGTAGAGCGGGGCCGTGGCTTGCAGGAAGATGGCGTTGGCGGCGGTGGTGAGCTTGTTGGCGCTCACGAACAGGATCAGCGTCAGCGCCGAGACCAGCCCCACCAGCGGCGTGCGCCACGACCAGCCGCGGCGCGCGTCGCGCGCCAGCAGCAGCAGCGCCACGGCCGCCACGCCCGAGCGCAGGCATGCCACCTGCAGGCCGCCCAGCTGCGTGAGCTTGATGGCCGTGCCGCCGGTGCTGACCCGCGCCGCCGCCGCCAGCATCTGCAGTCGCGGCGTGGCGCCGGCCGGCGTCACGCTGCCGGGGGGCGGGGCTGCGGGGCCGCTCACGGCGCCCCGGCACCC
>JBJTIJ010000315.1:0-9788 GCA_046094945.1 Planctomycetia bacterium
TCCTGGACCCGTGCGCCGGCCTCGTCACCGCCCGCGCGCAGGGCGGCCGCCAGCAGGCCGTAGCCCAGCCCGTCCGAGGGGCTGGCCAGGACGTAGCGCCGCAGCAGCAGCACGGCTTCCTGCACCTGCCCGCAGGCCAGCGAGGCCTCGGCCAGGTCGCGCACCACCTCGTCGCCCGGCGCCGCCGCCCCCACGGCCACGCGCCCGGCGGCCACGGCCTGCCGGGCCCGGCCCGCCCGCAGCAGCCAGCGCACCAGGAGGGCCAGCGCGTGGGGATGGCGCGGCGCCCTGCGCAGCGCACCGCGCAGGCGCGTGCGCGCCACGCCGCCCCGGCCCGCATCCAGGGCCAGCTCGGCCGCGGCGGCCCACAGGTCGGGGCTGTCGGGGTGCGCGGCCAGCGCACGCACGAGGCCCCGCTCGGCCGCCTCGGGCCGGCCGCGGGCGCACTGCGCCGCGGCCAGGTCCAGCGCCAGCTGGGGCGCATGCGGCTGGTGCATGCAGGCCGTGGCCAGCACGCGCACGGCGTCGCGCGCACGGCCCTGGCGCGCCAGCGCACGCGCGAGCAGGCGCGGCGCGTCCTCTTGATCGGGGCCCGCACGCCAGGCGCGCCGCAACGCAGCCACCGATCCGGCCCCGTCGCCCTCGGCCAGCCGGTGCTCGCCCAGGTGCAGCCACGCACGCGCGTCGCCCGGCTCGCTCTCGACCAGTGCCTCAAGCAGGGCACGTGCATCGCCGGGCTTGCCCAGCGCACGCAGCACCGGGGCGGCCGCCCCCACCACGTCGGCGTCGCGCGGATGGCCCTGCACGACGGGCAGCAGCCGCTCCCACGCCCCGGCGGCGTCGCCCAGCTCCAGCAGCGTGCGCACCTCGCACAGGCGCGCCTCCAGGTGGCCTGGGTCGGCCTCCAGGGCCAGGCGCAGGCGCGCCAGAGCCTCCGGCAGGCGCCCCTGCCCGCGCTCCAGCTGGGCCAGCCCGAAAGCGGCATCGGCGCGCAAGGGGCCGGCCAGCGCACGCAGGTAGCAGGCGCGCGCCTCCTCGCGCCGGTGCAGGACCTCCAGGCAGCGCGCGCGGCCCAGGTCCAGCTCGGGGTGGGCCGGCTCGGCGCGCTCCACCTCGGCCCACAGGGCGAGCGACTCGCGCGCGCGGCCGGCCACCCACGTGGCCAGCGCCAGGTGCCGCAGGGCGTGCACGCAGGTGGGGTCGAGCCGGCGCGCGGCCGCGGCGTGCGTGCGCGCCTCGTCCAGCTGCCCCAGCAGGGCATGGCAGTGGGCCAGGTGGCAGTGCGCCTCCTCGCAGGCGGGGTCCAGCGCCAGCGCACGCCCCAGCGCCACGATGGCCCGCTCCAGCTGGCCCAGGCGTCCGTGAGCCAAGCCCAGCCCCACCCACGGCGCGGCCGCCTCGGGGCTGAGCGCCGCCGCCTTGCGGTAGCGCGCCAGCGCTGCCTCGGGCCGGTCGGCCTCGAGGTGGCAGTGGCCCAGGTAGAGGTCGATGCGCGGGCTCACCACGCCCTTGCGGTCCAGGCTGCGCAGCATGGCCCGCGCGGCCTCCACGTCGCCCTCCTCGAAGCGCTCCACCGCCTTGCGCAGCCGCTGGTCGGCGTCGAACCACATGGCGCGCGGCACCTCCGGGGGTGCGCAGTCTCGCCCCGCGCGGGGACAGACCGCCGCGGGCTGCGCCCCGTGCTCCCCCGCACGCGCGCCACGCTGCCCGCGAAGTTGGCCCCGGCCGGGTTTCGCCCTACCGTCGTCCCTTTCCCGCCGTCCCGGCACGTGCCGGCGGCCCTGCCCGGAGCGCTTCCCATGGCCACGCCCTCGAACCCGTCCAGCGGCACCCCCGACGTCCAGGAGGAGATCCAGATCCCGTGGGCCGGGGCCAAGCGCAACCCGCTGGCCGACGTGCGCAACTTCGGCATCATGGCGCACATCGACGCCGGCAAGACCACGGTCACCGAGCGCATCCTGTTCTACACGGGCCGCATCCACAAGACGGGCGAGGTGCACGAGGGCAGCACCACGATGGACCACATGCCCGAGGAGCGCGAGCGCGGCATCACGATCACCAGCGCCGCGACCAACTGCTACTGGAAGGGCGTGCGCCTGAACATCATCGACACCCCCGGGCACGTGGACTTCACGGCCGAGGTGGAGCGCAGCCTGCGCGTGCTGGACGGCGCCGTGGCCGTCTTCGACGCCAAGGAGGGCGTGGAGCCGCAGTCCGAGACGGTGTGGCGCCAGGCCAACAAGTACAACGTGCCGCGACTGGCCTTCGTCAACAAGATGGACAAGGCCGGCGCCGACTTCGACATGTGCGTGCGCATGATGCGCGACCGGCTGGGCGCCAAGGCCTTCCCCATCCAGTACCCGCTGGGCCAGAGCGACACCTTCAAGGGCGTCGTGGACGTGCTCGAGAACGTCGCCGTCTACTACGACGACGAGAGCCAGGGCAAGCGCTGGCACACCACGCCGGTGCCGGCCGAGCTCAAGGAGCGCATCGACGGGCTGCGCCGCGAGCTGGTCGAGGCGGCCGCCGAGATGGACGACTCGCTGCTGGAGCGCTACCTCGCCGGCGAGGAGCTGGGCCGGGCCGAGCTGATGCCCGCCATCCGCACGGGCGTGCTCAAGAGCACGATCGTGCCCGTGCTGTGCGGCGCCGCGCTGCGCAACAAGGGCGTGCAGCGCCTGCTGGACGCGGTGTGCTGGTTCCTGCCCTGCCCGCTGGACATCAAGGAGATCACCGGCTCCGACCCCGACACCAAGGAGCCGATCATCGTCCGCCCCGACCCGGACGGCCCGCTGGCCGCGCTGGCCTTCAAGACGGTCAGCGACAAGAACGGCGACCTGTACTTCGTGCGCGTCTACAGCGGCAAGCTCGAGCAGGGCATGCAGGTCTACAACGCCACGCGCCGCAAGCGCGAGCGCATCGGCCGCCTGATGGTGCTGCACGCCCTCGAGCGCGAGGCGGTGGACTTCCTCACGGCCGGCCAGATCGGCGCGGTGGTGGGCTTCAAGGACACCTACACCGGCGACACGATCTGCCAGAAGGAAGAGGCCATCTTCCTGGAGCCGCCGCAGTTCCCGGCCACGGTGATCTCGATGTCGATCAACCCGGCCAGCCGCGCCGACCGCGACAAGCTGGGCGAGGCGCTGCAGAAGCTCTCGCGCGAGGACCCCACCTTCGCCACCTTCACCGACGACGAGACGGGCGAGACCATCATCTCGGGCATGGGCGAGCTGCACCTGGACATCATCTGCAGCCGCCTGCGGCGCGAGTTCGGCGTGGCCTGCGAGACGGGCAAGCCCAAGGTGGCCTACCGCCAGACCATCGCCCGCCCCATCGACGTCGAGGGCCGCCACGTCAAGCAGTCGGGCGGTCGCGGCCAGTTCGGCGTGGTGCGCGTGCGCTTCACGCAGATCGAGGACACGGCCAACACCTTCGAGAGCACGATCGTGGGCGGCTCGGTGCCCAAGGAATACGTGCCGGCCATCGAGAAGGGCCTGGACGCCGCCTACGCCGAGGGCTACCCGCTGGGCTTCCCCTTCGTGAAGGTGGCTGCCGACCTCTACGACGGCAAGTACCACGACGTGGACTCGTCGGAGATGGCCTTCAAGGAGGCCGCGCGCCTGGCCGTGCGCGAGGCCACCGAGAAGGCGGGCATCACCATCCTCGAGCCGTGGATGAAGATCACCGTCACGGCGCCCGAGGCCAACCTCGGCGACGTGCTCGGCAGCCTCAACCAGCGCCGCGGCATGATCGAGAAGACCGAGAAGGGCGGCGGCGACGCCGTGCGCATCTACGGCGTGGTGCCGCTGGCCGAGATGTTCCGCTACTCGGAGACGCTGCGCGGCATGTCGCAGGGCCGTGGCACGTACTCGATGGAGCCCTTCGAGTACCGCGGCGTGCCCATGAGCGTGGCCGACAAGATCCGCAAGGAAGTCGAGGCCGAGAAGGCCAAGCGCGGCAAGTAGGCCGCGCGCAGCGGGCGGCGGGCCCCGCCCGCCGCCCTCCCCCTGCACGGGCCGCCGGCGCCACGCGCGCCGGCGGCCCGTGTCCGTGGGGGGGGACGACACATGTCCGGGACGGTGCAGTCCGGGCGCAGGCCGCGGGACAGCGGGCGGCGCCGGCCGGCTAGAGGATGGACAGCATCTCGCGCAAGGCGTCGGTGGGCGCGCAGTAGGTGGCGTCCAGCGCCAGCGCCAGCAGGCTGGGCCGCGGCTCGGGATCCAGCACCAATCCCAGCGCCACCACCGCCAGCGCACGCACCTGCTCGCTGCGCTGCGGGTCGGCGGCCAGCGCCGCCAGCGCCGGCACGGCCCCCAGGTCGGCCAGCTGCCCCAGCGCAGCCGAGGCCTGCGCGCGCACGTGCTCGCTGGCGCCCTCGTCGCCGGCCTCGCGCAGCAGCAGTGGCAGGGCCTCGCGCGCGCGCAGCGTGGCCAGCGCCAGTGCGGCGCTCGAGCGCAGCGCCGGCTCGCTGCGCACGCCCAGCGCCAGCACCACGGCACGCGTCGCCTCAGGGCCCGAGGGCCGCAGCATGGCCAGCGCCAGTGCGCCGTGCCCCGCGGCCACGGCATGGGCCGCGCGCACGGAGGGGTCGTCGCCCTCCTGGGCCAGGCCCTCCATCAGGCGCGCCCGCGCACGCCGCTGCCAGGCCGCCGGCCCAGCGGCGCCGTGGCCCGCCAGGCCCACGGCCAGCACGGCGTAGCCACGCTCGGGGCCGCGCACCCGGTCGAGGTCGTCCAGCAGCGACTCCAGCCCGGTGCCCACGCCCAGCAGGCCGTTGCCCGCGGCGAGGTCGCCCTGCAGCACGCGCGCGAGGCCCACGCGCAGCAGCCCGCGCGTCCACGGGTCGCCCTGCTGGTCGCGCGCGCGCACCAGCGCGGTGAACAGCGCTGCGCGGCCGTCGGGGCCCTGCGCGCGGCCCACGCCCGGCGCCGCCAGCGCCGCGGCACGCACCACGACCTCGGCCTCGCCGCGGCGCTGCAGGACGCGCTGCAGGTCGGCCAGCGCCGGGCCGGGCGCCAGCCGCGCGAGGCAGGCCAGCGCATGCGCGCGCTCGACCTCCGACCACGTGCGGCCCAGCGCCTGCCGGCCCACCACGATGCTGCGCAGGCCCTCGCGCACCGGCTCGAGCACGGCCGCGGCGGGCTGGCGCGAGAGGGCCACCAGCACGGCAACCGGAAGCTCGGCGCTGGTGCGCGGCGCCGCCAGCCGCGACCACAGCACGCGGATCCACGCAGCGGCGCCCAGCGCCTCCTGCTCGTGGAAGGCCTGGTCGCCCAGCAGGCCCAGCGCGAAGGCGGCCAGGCAGCGCACGCGCATGGGCGCGGCGTCGTCGTCGAGCACGCCCAGCGCCACCTCGCGCAGGCGCTCGGCGTCAGGGGCCGCCAGCCGCAGGGCGCCCTCGCTGCGCCGGAACAGGCCCAGCGCCAGGGCGGCCGACTCGCGCACCAGCGCCGGGGCGGCCGCGTCGCGCGCGGCGCGCACCACCAGCGCGCGCGCGCTGGGCGCCGTGCTGGTGCGGGCCAGCGCCAGCAGGGCCGAGGCGCGCAGGTCGCTCTCGGCCACCTCCGGGCCGGCCAGGCGCTCCAGCAGGGGCAGCGTGGCCTCCAGCGCCAGCGCCGCCTGCCGCGCCTCGGTGGCCGCCGGGTCGGGCGCCTCGCCCGGGCCCTGCGTGACCGCGCCCGCGCGCAGGCCGCGCTCGCGTGCGGGCAGCCAGCCCGCGCGCACGAGCCCCCACCACACGTCCCAGTCCGACAGCGAGCTGCTGCTGGCCGAGCCCGCCCCGCGCCGGCCCAGGCTGGGCAGGCCCGCGCGCACGTCGGGCCGCACCGTGGAAGGCCGCGTGGGCACGCTCTCGGGCACCGCCGGGGGCAGCAGCACGGGGCCCGGGGCAGGCGCCGTGGGCGGCGCTGCCCCCTGCGGCTTGTCCTGCGTGATGGGCGGCGCAGGCGGCGGCACCGGCACGGGCGGACGGGGCGGCTGCGGGTCGCGCGGCGGCGCCGGCGGCGGCACCTCGGGCGGCGGCAGCACCTGCCCGCCGTGCGCATGCGCACGGGCTGGCGCCAGCAGGCCCGGGGCCCCGGCGAGCCGCCCGAGCGCCTCGCCCAGCCCCAGCGCGGCAGCGCCAGCGGCCAGCAGGCAGGCGCCAGCGCCGGCCAGCGGCCAGGGCCAGGGGCGGGGTCGGGCCGTCATCGTCCACCTCCCGCGCACGCGGCGTGCCACGCCGGGCAGCAACCACCGCCGGCAACGGCCGTCGCTGCTCAGCGGGGCCCCGCGCCGGGGGTGGCACGTCCGGGAGCCGCGCCCGAGGGCGTGCCGCCCTCGCCCGCGCCCCACTCCACGGCCTGCAGCACGGCCTGGCCTCCCACCTCCACGCGCAGCAGGCCCATGCAGGGCACGGCCGCCGTGAACAGCAGGCGCGCCTCCACGCCCTGCAGCTCCAGCGTGACGGCCACGCCCTCCTGCGCCGCGCCCCCCACCTGCGTGGTGACCGCCTCGGAGGCCCGCAGCGCGCCCACGCCCTCCAGCTGCGCCTTGAGCGCCGCCACGGGCAGCGACTCGGGCAGCTCGAAGGCCAGCGCCGGGCCCGACTCCAGCTCGCGGCGGAAGGTAGCCTTGCCGCCCTCCAGCGCGGCCAGCACCAGCTTCACGAAACTGGCCTCGCCCTGCGCGGGCTGGCTGCGGTAGCGCACCCACTCGCCCACGCGCGCGTCGGCCAGCAGGCTCTCGCCCAGCAGGCGCGGCTCGGCCTTGGGGGCCTCGGGCTCGGGCTTGGGCTCGGGCTTGGCCTCGGGCGGCGGCGCCTCGCCGTAGCGCGCCTTGACCTGCTGCATGACCACCTCGAGGGCCTTGTCCAGCTGGGGATCGCGCCCCGCGAGGCGGTCCTCGCTGCTCTCGGGCACCACGATGTCGGGCACGAAGCCGTGGTTCTCGAGGTTCTGGCCGTCGAGGCTGAACCAGCCCACGCGCGGGATGCGGAAGTTCGAGCCATCGCTGAGCTTGACGTCGGTGGTGCCGATCACGCCGCCCGGCGTGGGCACGCCCACCGTGGTGCCCAGCGCGCCCGCACGGAACGACCACGGGAACACCTCCGCATCCGAGAACGAGCGCTCGTTGACCAGCAGCACCACCGGCTTGTCCCAGTAGAGCTGCGGCTGCGTCATGCGCGGTGCGCCGCGCGGCTGCAGGCGCACGAAGGGCCGCGCCTGCAGGATGGCCATCAGCTGCACGTGGATGTTGCCGCCTCCGTTCTCGCGGATGTCCATCACCATGCCCTGGTTGCGCGGGTCGGCATTCATGCGCGCCACGGCCTGCTGGAAGCGCGCGAGGTTGTCGGGGTCCATCTGGTCCAGGTGCACGTAGCCCACGCGGCCCTGGCTGCCCTCCTTGACGCGCGTCTCGCTGCGCGCGCGCCACTGCTCGAAGTAGGCCTTGGCCAGCGCCGGCGCGGGCACGGCGCGCACGGCCACCTCGCGCGGCGTGGCCTCGCCACCCTCCGCGTCCAGCACCGCCAGCTTGACCTCCTTGCCCGCCGTGCCGGCCAGCACGCGGTCGAGGTCGGTGCCCGCCAGCAGCGTGGTGCCGTGCACAGCCGTCACGCGCTGGCCAACCTTGAGGCCGGCCTTCTGGGCCGGGCCACCGGGCGTGAGCGCCACGATGCGGCGCGCGTCCTGCCCCGGCTCGGAGGCCAGCTCCAGGCCCAGCACGCCCGTGGCAGGCCCACGGTTGCTGGTGGGCGCGTTCTCGTCGCTGCCCCCCGGCGAGATGCCCAGGTGGCTGGCGCCCAGCTCGGCCAGCATCTGGTTGACCACGTTGTAGAAGACGTCCTTGTTCTCGGCGTCGGCCGCCATGTCGCGGTACTTGGTGCGCATCGCGTCCCAGTCCACGCCGTGCATGGCCGGGTCGTAGAAGCCGTCCTTCAGGCGCTTCCAGGCCTCGTCGAAGAGCTGCGCCAGCTCCTCGCGCCGGTCCACCTCGATGCGTCCCAGGAAGGGCACGCGCTCGCCCACCAGCACGCCCTGCGGGGCCGGCAGGCGCCAGATGCCCTCCTGCCCGTCGCGCGTGGCGTGGAAGTAGATCCAGCCGCCCGAACGCGTCCAGCAGGCCGCCTGCCCGTCGCGCGAGACCTGCATGCTGGGCCCGCCGCCGGCCGAGGCCACGAACAGGCCGCCGCTCTGGCCCGAGTCGGGCTGGAAGGCCTCGAAGGCCAGCAGGCTGCCATCCGGCGACCACGTCGGCACCTGGAAGAAGCCGCTGCCCTGCGTCACGCGCCGTGCAGGGCCGCCCTCGGCGGGCATGACGAAGATGGCCTGCGAGCCGTCGCGCCCCGAGTCGAAGGCGATCCAGCGCCCGTCGGGCGACCAGGCCGGGTCGTCGTCGGCGGCCGGGTGGTTGGTGAGCTGCAGCTCCTTGCCGCTGGCCAGCTCGATGCTCCACAGGTCGCGGTTGCCGCTGCGCTCGCTGGAGAAGGCGAGCCGGGTGCCGTCGGGCGACCAGCACTGGAAGAAGTCATCCGCCTTGTGCTTGGTCACCTGCGTGGCCTTGCCGCTGGCGAGGTCGAGCACGTAGACGTCGCTCTGCCCGCCCACCTCCACGCTGTAGGCCAGGCGGCGCCCGTCGGGGCTGAAGCGCGGCCACTGCTCCTCCTCCGGCGTGGTGGTCACGCGCCGGCCCGCGCCACCGCCGCCGGGCATCAGCCACAGGTCGCCGTTGAGGGCGAAGGCCACCTGCGTGCCGTCGCGCGACACGTCGACCTGCTCGCCGCCCTGCGTGATCGTGCGCACCTCGACGCCGCTGCCGCGCTCGTCGGCCTGCACCACCAGAGGCAGCTCGTGCAGCGGCGTGCCCGCCTCCTCGAGGTCCAGCCAGGCCAGCTGGCCGGCGCGCTCCAGCACCGCGCGCCGGCGCTGCGCGTCGGGCAGCATGCGCTGCAGGTCGGCACCGGCCAGCCGCGTCACCTGCTCGCGCTCGCCGCCCGCGGCGGGCATGCGCCAGAGGTTGGCCACGCCCTGCTCCTCGGCCAGGAAGTAGAGCCAGGCGCCGTCGGCCGACAGGAAGGGCCAGCGCTCGCTGCCGGGCGTGTCGCACAGCCGCTGCGGCGTGCCGCCGGCGCGGTCCACGGCGTACAGGTCGTAGTTGGCCGAGCCCTTGTAGTTGTCCTGGTAGATGGTGTTGAAGCCGCGCGCGTAGACGATGCGGCTGCCGTCGGCCGAGTAGGTGCCGTCGCGCCCGCCGTCGCGCGTGATGCGCCGCGGCGTGCCGCCCTCCAGCGCCACCTCGTAGAGGTCCATCTGCCACAGGCTGGGCTCGCGGTTGGAGAGGAACAGCAGGCTCTTGCCGTCCGGCGACCAGTCGCACAGCAGCTCCCGCGCGCTGTGGAAGGTGACCTGCCGGGGCGGGCCGCCGTCGATGGAGACCACGAACAGGTCGAAGCCGCCGTTGCGCCGGCTGCTGAAGGCCACCTGCGTGCCGTCGGGGCTCACGCGCGGCAGCGTGTCCTGCGCCTCGTGCACCGTGAGCCGGTCGGCGTGGCCCGTGCCGTCCAGCGGCATCTTCCAGATGTCGCCGCGGTAGTCGAACACCACCCAGCGGCCGTCGGGCGTGAGGCTGGGGTAGCGCAGGCCGCGCGTGGGCGCGGCCTGCTCGGCGGCCGCAGCCGGCGCGGGCCCCCCGGCGGGCAGCAGGCAGGCGGCAGCGGCGAGCAGGGCGGGCAGGATGCGGCGCATGGCGGCTCCGGGCGTGGCGCGCACGGCGCCGCGAGGCCGCTTCCTACGGGGGCGCAGGACGGGAGG
>JBJTIJ010000316.1:0-4629 GCA_046094945.1 Planctomycetia bacterium
GATGGCCACGGTGTTGCCGTCCAGGCTCAGGGCCACGCTCCAGCCGCTCTGGTCGCCAGCGGCCTCGCCGTCGATGTCCAGGCCACGCTTCACCCAGTCGCCCAGCACGTCGTCCCAGTCGTAGACGCGCACGTGGCCGGCGTCGATGCCGTTGCCGTCGTTGCCCGGCGCGCCGATGGCCACCGTGCGGCCGTTGCCGCGCAGCGCCCCGCGGCTGCCGAAGCCGTCGCCGGCCGCCTCGCCGTCGATGTCGCTGCCGCGCTGCACCCAGGTGGTGCCGTCCCAGTCGAAGAGGCGCACGTGGCCCGCGCCGGCCCCGCTGTCGTCGTTGCCCGGCGCGCCGATGGCCAGGCGCTTGCCGTCGTGCGTGACGGCCACGGGCTTGCCGCTCAGGTCGCCGGCGGCCTCGCCGTCGATGTCCGGGCCCAGCTTCTTCCACGTCGAGGTGACGGCGAAGGTGAGGTTCACCTCGTCGCTGGTCACGCTGGGCGCCCCGCTGGCGCTCACCACCACGCGGTAGGAGTCGCCGTTGTCGTTGGCCGACACCAGGCCCGTCAGGGCCAGGGTGGCGCTGGTGGCGCCGGGCACGTTGGCCCACGTCGCGCCACCGGCCTCGCGCTTCTGCCACTGGTAGCCGGGCGTGCCCGAGGGCGACACGCTGGCCGCCGCCGAGAAGGTGGCATCGCCGCCGGCCGAGGCCACCTGGCTGGTGGGCTGCAGCGTGATCGAGATGCCGAACACCGTCAGGGTGACGGCGCTGCTGGTCACGCTGGGCGCGCCGCTGGCGCTCACCACCACGCGGTAGCCGTCGCCATCGTCGGCGGCGTTCGTCAGGCCCGTGAGCGCCAGCGTGGCACTGGTGGCGTCGGCCACGTCATTCCACGTCACGCTGCCCGACTCGCGCTTCTGCCACTGGTACGTCGGCGTGCCCGAGGGCGACACCGTGGCCGCCGCCGTGAAGCTGGCCTCGCCGGCGGCCGTGGCCGACTGGTTCGTGGGCTGGAGCGTGATGGTGATGCCGGCCACCGTGAGCGTGGCCACGCTGCTGGTCACGCTGGGCGCGCCGCTGGCGCTCACCACCGCACGGTAGCTGTCGCCGTTGTCGGCGGCGTTGGTCAGGCCCGTGAGCGCCAGCGTGGCGCTGGTGACCCCCGCCACGTTGGCCCAGGTGGCGGCGCCCGACTCGCGCTTCTGCCACTGGTAGCCGGGCGTGCCCGAGGGCGACACCGTGGCCGCCACCGTGAGGCTGGCCGCGCCCGCCGAGCTGGCCGCGGTGTCCACCGGCTGCTGCGTGATCGTGATGCCGAACACCGTGAGCGTGGCCACGCTGCTGGTCACCGGGCTGGCGCCCGTGGCGCTGGCCACGACGCGGAAGCTGTCGCCGTTGTCGGCGGCGTTCGTGAGGCCCGTGAGCGCGAGCGTGGCGGACGTGGCGCCGCCGATGTCGCCCCACGAGGCGCTGCCCGCCTCGCGCTTCTGCCACTGGTAGGACGGCGTGCCCGAGGGCGCCACCGAGGCCGCCACCGTGAAGCTGGCTGCGCCCGCCGAGGTGGCCGAGGTGTCCACCGGCTGCTGCGTGATGGTGATCGTGGGCGCGCCGTAGGTGAGCGTGAAGGTGTCCTTGCCCAGGTTGCCCGCGAAGATCGGGCGCACCGAGGCCACGAACGAGCCCACCGTGCTGTTCGTCGGGGTGGTGCCGGTGATCGTGCTGGCGCTGGCCACGGTGGCCGGCACGTCCTCCTGGCTGGCGCCCGACCACGAGCCCGAGAGGCCGCCGCTGAAGCGCACCAGCAGCGTGGTGCCCACGGGCGGCAGCCAGGCGCCGCCGGTGAGCGTGAAGGCGGTGGGCACCGTGGTCGTCACGCTCGAGGGCGTGATGCCGCCCAGCGAGGGCGCGCGGTAGGCCGCCGTCATCACGCTCGAGCAGGAGCCGTCGCTGAACAGCGCCTGCACGTTGGCCGTGAAGTCGTTCGTGCTGAGGTTGGCGGGCGCCGTGCCCGTCACCGTGGTCGAGGAGGCCACCACCGCGGCCACGTCGGCGAAGCAGGCGCCCGACCACGAGCCGGCCGGGCCGCCCGAGAAGCGCACCACCAGCGCGGTGCCCACCGGCGGCAGGTGCTCGCCGCCGCCCAGCGTGAACGAGGCCGGCGCGTAGCAGGCCTGGCTGGCCGGCGACACCGAGGCGAAGGCGGGCCGCTCGAAGGTGAGGCCCAGCGCCACCGGGCCGCTGGAGACGCCGCTCTCGAGGATCACCTCCACCGTCACGGGGATGCCCGCCACGCCGCACACCGGCACCGAGGGCGCCGTGGCCGTGATCGTCGTGGGCCCCGTCACCAGGCCCTGCACCTCGGCCGTGTCCGACGGGCCGGGGAAGGGCGTCGAGCCGTCCACCGTGCGGAAGATGACGCGCGCCGTCGTGCCCGAGACGGTCTCGAAGTTGATGCCCTCGATCGTGATGGGCGTGCCGCCGAAGGCCGGCGCCCCCAGCGCGCCGCCGGCACCCACGGCCCCGAAGGCGGACGGCGTGATGGCCGAGAGCGCGATGCCGCCCTGGCCCGCGGTGAAGGTGCTCGTCTCGGTGCCGCAGCCGGCCAGCGCCAGCAGCACGCCCACGCAGGCGGCCTGCAGCGGGCGACGCGCGCCACGGGCCAGCGTCCCAGCCAGGCGGGAGAGGGCGTTGTGCATGCGGACCTCCAAAGCGGGAGCGCCCGGCGGGTGCCGGGGAGCGGGAGAAGAGCCCTCCTATCGACCGGCAGACATGACGAGTGGAGCCGCCCGCGCCTTGCGCCGCTGGTCATGCGGGCGTGGCGCGGGCCTGGCGCACGCCACGTAGGCCGCTGTCAGGCCGCCGTGCGGCCTGTGCACGCGGATGCCGGGACCTGCGTCCCTGGGGCCCGCTCACGCGGCCGTGGGGCCCGCTCGCGGCGACCCGCTCGCGGGGCCCAGCAAGCAGGGGAGGCGCGGGACGCCGTGCGGGGCGAGGCCCCGCCAGCGCTCAGAAGCTCAGCTGCAGGCCCAGCAGCACCGCGTGGCAGGTGAAGCTCTCCGGCGCGTAGGCCGCCTGCACGGCGCCCGTGGCGCTCTGGCTGAAGTCGAGCGTGGAGGCACCGCGCTGCACGCTGTCCAGCCACAGCAGGCTGTAGCCCGCCGTCAGGGCCCAGCGCGAGGCAAAGCGCCACTCCACCAGCACGTCGGCCTGCATGCCGAAGGTGGTGTCGTCCTTGGTGCGGCTGGAGGCGTGGCTGCCGGTGCTGAACAGGGTCGCGTCGGTCACGTCGATCGAGGTGCTCACGCTGCCGGCCAGCGCGCAGGCGCCCGCACTGAAGGCCCAGCGGGCGCTGGGCGACCAGCGCAGGGCGAGGCCCAGCTCGCCCAGCAGCAGCTCGTTGGTGACGTCGGAGGCGGCAAAGCCGTCCGTGCTCGGCACGCCGCCGGGCCCGACGGTGCGGAAGTCCACGCGCGAGGTCTCGTCCACGCGCGCCATGCGGCCGCCGGCCGTGGCCGTCAGGGTCACGGAGGCGCCCAGCGCCCAGTCCACCCACAGGCCCACGCCGGCGTCCCACACGGTCAGCTCGCTGCTGAGCGCCGCGTTGTAGGGACGCGAGATGTCCACCTCGCCGCCCGGCACCTGCGTGCTGGCAAACGAGCCCGCCACCGTAGCGTCGTCGTCGCTCTTGCCCCAGTAGGTGCCGCCCGCGCGCAGGCCCCAGCTGCTGCCCGCGCGCCAGGCCAGGCTGCCGCGCGCCGCAGGCACCGCGGCGTAGTCGAGGCTGCCCCAGTCGATGCTGTCGGCGGGGCCGGGCGTCACGCCCACCACGCCCTCGGGGGCCTTGGCCAAGGCCATGCCGCCCGCCAGGCCCAGCACCCAGCGGCTGGCGCAGGGATCGAGCGGCGCGCAGGCAGAGCCCAGCCCGCGCGTGTCCATGCGGGCCGCGGGGGGCGCCAAGGGCCGCACCGAGCTGCCCGCAACGCGCGTGGGCGCTGCCTGCAGGGCCCCCGCCGGCGTGGTCCAGCCGCGCCGGCCGGCGGCCGCGATCGAGGTGATCTCCTCCTCGCCGCGCGCCAGCGACGGCAGGGCCGCCACGGCCAGGGCCGCGGCGCTCGCCAGGCACAGGACACGGAAGGAACGGGTCGTCACGCGGCACCTCCTGGCCCCGCGCCCGCCTCTGGGCGGCTGCGGGGCGGCTGCGGGGCAAGCGGGGGTTATGGCACGCGCGCCGTGGCCCGCCAAGGTTGGCGCGTGATCCCGTGGTGCATGCACGCGCAGTGCACGCAGGCGTGGCGTGCGGCTGCGGCCTAGCCCAGTGCCGGGTAGTCGGTGTAGCCCTTGGCCCCGCCCACGTAGAGGGTGGCGAAGTCGGGGGCGTTCAGGGGCGCTCGCTGGCGCAGGCGCGCCGGCAGGTCGGGGTTGGCCAGGACGGGCACCCCGAAGGCGATGGCGTCGGCGTCGCCCAGCTCGAGGGCGCGCGCGGCCGCGGCGGCGTCGTAGCCGCCGTTGGCGACGAACACGCCGCGGAAGGCGCGGCGCAGGATGGGCGAGACGCGCTCGCCGGGCGTGTGCATCATCGAGCCCGGCAGGCCCTCCACCACGTGCAGGAAGCCCAGCCCCAGCGCCGAGAGGCGCTCGGC
>JBJTIJ010000317.1:0-2418 GCA_046094945.1 Planctomycetia bacterium
CGCGCGATGTGCGGGCGCGCGATGATGCTGCCGTGGGCGTGCTTGCGCACCTCGTCGAGGGTGAGCGGCTTGCCCACCGCGGCCAGCCGCGCCAGCATGCGCGTGTTGCGCTCGTCGCGCGCGTTGCGTACCTCGGCGAGGAAGGCCTGGAAGGCCGCGTCGGCGGGGTCGAAGCCCAGCCCCAGCACGTGCACGTTGCCCTCGGGCAGGTGCGTGCTCACCTCGCAGCCGGCCACGATCTCGACGCCCACGCGGGCGCCCTCGGCGCGCGCCTCCTCGAGCCCGGCCGTGGTGTCGTGGTCGGTGACGGCCAGCAGCGAGAGGCCCACGTCGCGGGCCAGGCGCACCAGCGCAGTGGGCGTGAGCGTCCCGTCGCTGTGGATCGTGTGCGCGTGCAGGTCGATGCGGGACATGCGGCAGGTCCGGGGGGCGGGGCGGCAGGGAAGGGGTCAGGGCGCCTTGTGGCGCCGGCGGCGGGCGAGGAAGGCATCGTCCCCGCCGTCGGCCGCGCCGAAGGATACCCCGATGCGGCGTGCGGCGAGGACGCTGTCCGAGGCAGGGTCTACCTGCTTGAGCTGGCGCACGGCCTCCTCGAGCGGCACCGAGCCCATGCGCGTGCCCTGCAGCGAGACCATGCGCCCCAGCTCGCGCCGCTCGACCAGCCGCACGGCGTGCTCGCCCATGCGCGTGGCCAGCACGCGGTCGAAGGCGGTGGGCGTGCCGCCGCGCTGCACGTGGCCCAGCACGACCGCGCGCGTCTCGAGCCCCGTGCGCCGGGCCAGCCCGGCTGCCACCACCTCGCCCGCGCCGCCCAGCCGGTCACGCACCGGGTCCTTGCCGCGGCCGCGCGCCCACGCCAGGCCGCCGCCCGCGGGCCGTGCGCCCTCGGCCACCACCACGATGCTGAAGGTGCGCCCGTGGCGCGCGCGGTCCTGCAGGCGGCGCGCCACGCGCGCGAGGTCGTAGGGGATCTCGGGCAGCAGGATCACGTCGGCGCCGCCGGCCAGCCCGCCGTGCAGCGCGATCCAGCCGGCGTGGCGGCCCATCACCTCGACGCACATCACGCGGTGGTGGCTCTCGGCCGTGGTGTGCAGGCGGTCGAGCGCATCGGCCACGATGGACACGGCGGTGTCGAAGCCGAAGGTGAGGTCGGTGCCCGCCAGGTCGTTGTCGATGGTCTTGGGCACGCCCACGACGGGCACGCCCATGCGGTGCAGGCGCAGCGCCGCGCCCATCGTGCCCTCGCCGCCCACCATCACCAGCGCCTGCGCGCGCTCGCGGCGCAGCGCCCGGGCCACGCGCCCCGACTCGTCGCGCACGCGGCCGCGCGGGCCCTTGACGGCGAAGAGGTCGCAGCGGTTGGAGGCGCCCAGGATGGTGCCGCCGCGCGGCAGCAGGCCTGACACCATCTCGCGCGTGACGGTGGTGAAGCCCGCGCGCCGCGGCGCCAGGAAGCCTTCCACGCCGTTCCTGACGCCGACCACCTGGCCGCCGTGCTGGTTGTGCACCACCTTCACCACGGCGCGCAGCACGGCATTGAGGCCCGGGCAGTCGCCACCACCGGTCAGGAGCAGGATGCGCATGCGCGCGAGCCTACCCGGCAGCCTGCGGCAGCGCTCACGTGCGGCGGAAGATGGCCACGTAGATGCCCCACGAGCGCTGCAGCGGGATGAGGCGGCTGGTCTCGAAGCCCCCGGCGCCCGCGGCGTGCCACGCCGCACCCAGCACCTTGAAGACGCGCTCGTAGACCTGCTGCGGCGCGAGGCTCGTGGCGTGCGAGACGACCAGGAACACGCGCTTGCGCTCGCGCACCGCCGGCTCCAGCAGCGCCAGCAGCCCGTCCTCGCCGGGCACCTCGGTGGGGATGCGCAGCGTCGCCAGCGCGCCGCCCTTGCGCTGGCGGCCGTAGTAGTCCCAGGCCAGGTCGATCCAGCCGGGCTGCAGCAGCACCAGGTCGCCGTCGGCGGCGTAGGCGTGCACCAGCTGCGCGGCCTCGCGCCACGGCTCCTTGCCGTAGGGCGTGCCGTGGTGCAGCACGCGCGCCGGGTCGTCGGGCGCGGGCACCACGGCCTGCGGCGTGGCGTAGCCGCCCACCACGGGCCCGCCGGGCACGGCCACCATGTCGCTGCCGGTGAGGTGGTAGGCGCACAGGCCCAGCGCCGAGAGCAGCCCCAGCGCGCTGAGGCCCAGCACGCGCAGGCGCGGCCCCAGCGCGAAGGCGCCCTGCACCGCCAGCAGCCACAGCCACGGCGCCACGAAGCACAGGTAGCGCTCGTGCACGAGCATGAACCACGGCAGCAGGGCCAGCGTGCTGCTGTGGCTGCCGCTGGTGCTGGCCGGGGCCTGGTCGCTGCGCCGCCAGCCGGGGCTGGGCGCGCGGGGGGCCTGCATGCTGCTGGTGCCCGTGCTGGGCACGCT
>JBJTIJ010000318.1:0-5275 GCA_046094945.1 Planctomycetia bacterium
TCCTCGAACCAGGCCTGGCTCACGCGCGCGGCGCGCTGCAGCCGCTCCACGTCGCGACGGCGCGCGGCCTCGTAGGCGGCCAGCGCGGCGGGCACGTCGCGCGTGCCCTGCGCGCGGAAGGCGGCCACCAGCGCGATGGCATCCTCCATGGCCAGCTTGGTGCCCGAGCCGATGCTGAAGTGCGCCGTGTGCACGGCATCGCCCAGCAGCACCAC
Organism: Planctomycetia bacterium; assembly: GCA_046094945.1. Taxonomy (GTDB): domain Bacteria; phylum Planctomycetota; class PLA2; order PLA2; family JAEUHO01; genus CAXQZU01. The sequence continues at coordinate 216 of JBJTIJ010000318.1, forward strand.
GTTCTGGTGGTGCCAGGCCTCGCAGCGCACCGTGGGGAAGCGGCGCCAGATGCTGCGGTTGGCCAGCAGGCGGTGGCCGCGCAGGTGCTCGGCGAACACCTGCTCCATGCAGCGCACCGTGGTGGCCTCGTCGGCCTGCTCCATGCCGGCGCGCTGCCACGTGGCCTCGCTGCACTCGACGATGAAGGTGGAGAGGCCCTGCTCGAAGGGGTAGGCGTGCACGGTGAACAGGCCGTGCGGCGTCTCCTGGAAGATGAAGGTGAAGGCCTCCAGCGGCAGGGTGGTGCCCAGCCAGGTGAAGCGCGCCGTGCCCATGCGCACGTGGGGCCGGAAGTGCGCGGCATAGGCCTCGCGCACCATGCTCTGCACGCCGTCGGCGCCGATCACGAGGTCGTGCGTGGCGGCCAGCTCCTGCGGGCTGGGCACCTCGCGCTCGAAGACGAGCTTCACGCCCAGCGCCCGGCAGCGCGCGCCCAGGATGGCCAGCAGGCGCCGCCGCCCCAGGCCCGAGAAGCCGTGGCCGGTGCTGCGCACCCAGGTGCCGCGCAGCCAGGTGTCGATGTCGGTCCAGTGGACGAAGGCCTTGCGGATCTCCTCGGAGGTGACCGCGTCGGCCTCCATGAAGTGGCCCAGCGTCTCGTCGCTGAAGACCACGCCCCAGCCGAAGGTGTCGCCCTCGCGGTGGCGCTCGTAGACGGTGATCTCGGTCTCGGGCAGCGCCTGCCGCAGCAGCAGGCTGGCGTAGAGCGAGGCGGGGCCGCCGCCGATGCAGGCGATGCGCATGGGCGGAGCCTACGCGCCCGGCACTGCGCCGCCAGCCCCGGCGCCCTGCCACGGGTCGCGCGTGCCCTCGGGCCCCGTCACGCGCACGAGGTCGCGCGCGCGGGAGAGGCGCAGCGTGCGTCCCATGGCGCGCGGCGCGGGCTCGAGCGCCACGAGGTCGCCGCGCTCGACCGTGGCGAGCACGTCGCGCTCGGCGCGCGTGGCGTCGCGGTCCTGCAGCTCGAGCGTGAGCAGCGCCCCCTCGCGGTCGTAGGCCAGCCACGAGTGCTTGCCGTGGCCCTTGTGCAGCGCCGAGGCCAGCCGCCAGGGCGGGGCCTGCGGGCCGGGGGCGGGGGCCGGCTCCGTGCCGAGCAGCACGTAGGCGTAGGCCAGCTCGGCGGCGCTGCGCCACAGCGCGCGGTTGAGCCGCCCGACGCTGGCCGGCAGCACCCAGCGCCGCACCTCGTGCGGCCACGTGCGCGCGTCGGGGGCGGGGCGCCACGGGCCCGGGCCGTGCTGCGGGCCCCAGGCGTGCGCGTGGCCCTGCTCGAGCAGCGCGGCGCTGCGCTCCAGCAGCGACAGCGGGCGCTCCTTCACGGCCGGCTCCAGCGCCAGCAGCAGCCCGCCGGGCTCCAGGCGCCGCACCATCTGCCCCAGCCAGTGCGTGCCGGCCCCGTCGTCGGGGTCGAAGAGCTCGTTGAGCGTGAAGGACACCACGACGAGGTCGTAGCGCCCCTCGGTGGCTGCGGGCCAGCGGCTGGGCGTGCGCGCATCGCAGGCGTGCGTGACCACCTGCGGGGCCAGCTCGGCCGGCAGGGCCTCGCGCGCCAGCGTGGCCACGTCGCGCAGCACGCCCGCCGCGTGGTCGAGCGCCACCAGCTCGACCTGCGTGGCGCCCTGCGTGCGCAGCCAGGCACAGGCCGAGAGGCCGGCGGCCCCGCCGGCGGCGCCGATGTCCAGCACGCGCAGCGCGCCCGCGCGCGGGCGCCAGCCGTGCTGGGCGTGCGCCAGCGCCAGCGGCAGGCGCGTGCGCACCCAGGCCTGCGTGCCGAACCACAGCGCGTAGGCGGCGCGCGCCACCGGGTCGTCGCCGTAGCGCGACAGGCGCGTGGGCCGCTCCTTGGTGAAGGCGTCGCTGAGTGCCTGCACGGCGGGCACCAGCCGCTCGAGGGCCTGCTCGTCGTCGGCGCTGCCGGTGGCGTGGCGCGCCTGCGCCAGCCACCAGGCCTCCACGGGCGGCGGCACGCTGCGCAGCGCCTGCCAGGGCTCGAGGTCGTGGGCGGCCATGGCCCGAGGCTACGGGCAGCGTCGCGCGGGCGGGCACGCCGTCCCGGTAGCATCGCGCCCATGACCAGCCACGTGCCCAAGCCCGCGCGCCTGCCGCTGTCCGACGACGCCGCCGCCGAGCAGGCGGCGCAGCGCCAGCTGGAGGCCTACAACGCGCGCGACAGCGAGGCCTTCGTGGCCGCCTACCACCCCGAGATCGAGGTCTTCGACCTGCCGGCCGGCACGCGCACGCTGCAGGGCCGCGAGGCGCTGCGCACGCGCTACGGCGCGCTGTTCGCCGCCACGCCGGCGCTGCACTGCCGCCTGCTCCACCGCGTGCGCCACGGCTGCTTCGTGGTGGACCACGAGGAGGTCACGGGCATGGCGGCCGCCGAGCGCGTCTACGCGGTGGCCATCTACGAGGTGCGCGAGGGCCTCATCCGCCGCACCTGGTTCCTGCGCGGCTGAGTTCCTGCGCGGCTGGGCGCGCGTCGCACGCGGCCACGGCACGCGGCCGCGGCACTGGGGTAGGGCGCGGGCATGCTCCTGCCTCGCCCCGGAGCCGCGCATGAGCCTGCTGGCCGACCTCGACCTGTCGTGGCTGTGGCAGATCGAGCTGCTCAAGTTCCATGGCATGGACTACCTGGGCATGGCGCTCTCCTTCGTGGCGCTGCTCAAGCTGGCCGCCAAGCACCGCAGCGGCTTCCTCTTCGGCGCCTTCTCCAACGTGGCCTGGCTGCTGTTCGGCATCTTCGCGCTCAGCGCGGCCACCGTGTACGCCAACGCCATCTTCGGCGCGATGAACCTCTACGCCTGGCTGCGCTGGAAGCACGAGGCCAAGTTCGACTGAGCCGGCGCGCAGGGCCGGCGCTGTGGCTGCTCGTTGGCTGCTCGTTGGCTGCGCTGTGCCTGCGCTGCGCGACGCGTGCTAGCGGCCCGCGGGGAGCGCAGCCTGCACGGCCTGCCAGTGGCTGCGCAGCGAGTCGGCCAGCGTGTGGCGCGGCTCCCAGCCCAGCAGCGCGCGCGCCTGCGCGCTGTGCGCCCACACCTCGGCGGGGTCGCCGGCCAGCCGCGGGCGGTCCTCGACGGCCACGGCGCGGCCGGTCACCTGGCCCAGCGTGGCCACCACCTCCAGCACCGAGGAGGGCGTGCCCGTCGAGATGTCCAGCGGCGGCAGGCGCTGGCCGGCGCGCAGCGCGCGGCCCGCCAGCGCATGGGCCTCGGCCAGGTCGCGCACGTCCACGTAGTCGCGCACGGCGCTGCCGTCGCGCGTGGGGAAGTCGCGCCCGTTGACCTGCACGGGCTGGCCGGCCAGCAGGCGGCGCGCCAGGCACGGCACCAGCCCCTCGCCGGCCATGTCGGCCGCCTCGGGGAAGGCGCCGTTGCCCACCACGTTGAAGTAGCGCAGCGCCGCGTGCGAGAGGCCCTGCGCCGGGCAGCAGTCGGCCAGCACCTGCTCGCCGACGGCCTTGGTGTGCCCGTAGGGCGAGATGGGGGCCAGCGGGGTGGCCGGCGTCACCTCGCCGGCGTGCCCGTAGACGCTGCACGAGGAGCTGAACACGAACCAGCGCGCGCGGCTGCCCTGCAGCCCCTCCAGCGTGCCCAGCACGGCGCCGAGGTTCACGCGCCAGTAGCGCAGCGGCTCGCGCACCGACTCGCGCGCCTGCTTGAGCGCCGCCAGGTGCACGACGCCCTCGATGCCGTGCTCGCGGGCCGTGGCCGCCACCGTGCGCGCGTCGGCCGCGTCGGCCACCACCAGCGGCACGCCCGCCGGCACGCGCGCGCGCCGGCCGGTGCTGAGGTCGTCGAGCACCACGCAGCGCGCCCCGTGGCCGGCCAGCGCCTGCACCACGTGCGCGCCGATGTAGCCCGCGCCGCCCACCACCAGCCAGGCCGTGCCGTCCAGGCGCGGCAGGCGGGCGGGGCCGCTCTCGGCAGCAGGCGGGCGTGCGGCGCTCACGGGGCTCCCTCCAGCGGCGGGGCCCCGGGCACGAGCTGCCCGGCGCCCCCAGCCGGCCCGATGCTACGGCTGCGGAGGCCATTCCACGCCCTCGCAGCCCGATGACAGACGATCCGGTTGTCGGGTCCTCGGGGCGGGTGTAGGTTGACCCGTGCATCCAGACAGCCTCTCGCGCAAGCGGGGGGCGGCCAACCTGCCGAGGAGCGGCAAGGTGGTACTGCCAGGCCGCACGGCCTGGCGATGTGCTCCGGGCGGGAAACCCGGGGAACCTGGCTCCTGCGGCTGCCCGGCAGCCGCTCTGGGGAACTTCCGCAAACCCGTGTGGAGGCCGACCATGGCGTTCGAGCTGTCGATCCGCGTCAACGAGACCAACCCTTCACATCACCTGTGGCGCAACCACAAGACGTTGTGGATGCACTATTGCCTGACCGACGGGGGCAAGAAGCGCCGCGTGCGCTTCAGCCTCGAGACGCGCGACTTCGAGGTCGCCTGCCGCCTGCGCGACGAGCGCTTCCGCAAGCTGCAGCAGCTGGCGGACGAGCAGCGTGCGGCCGCCACGCAGGCCGCCCCCAAGGCGGGCCTGCTCGGCCAGCCGGTGGCCAAGGACGTGGCCCCGGCCGTCGACGTGGCCCCCCCGCGCGCCGCTGCGCCCGCGCCTGCCGAGGCGCCCAAGGCCTCCTCGCGCAAGCGCGCCGCGCAGCCGCGCAAGCCGCGCCTCGCCGTGGACGACCAGCCCGGCACCCACGGCCCGCGCCCCGACTCCCACCGTCCCGCGGCCTAGGCCCGCCCGCGCAGGGCCGGCTGCGCGGGCCCTGCCCGCCGGCCTTACCCTTGCCGGGCGGCCCGCAGCGGGCCCCTGCCCCGGAGGCTGTCTCGATGGACCTGATCTCGCTGGCCGCTGGCCTCGGCGTGGGCGCGCTGCTGGGCGCCAGGCTGGCCCACGTGCTGTCCCGCGCGCGACACGCGGCCGCGACCGCCGCCGCGAGCGCGGCGCTGCAGGCCCAGCTGGCTGCCGCGCAGGCAGCGCAGGCGCGCCTGGACGACGACGTGGTCGCGCTGCGCCAGCGCCTGG
>JBJTIJ010000319.1:0-3519 GCA_046094945.1 Planctomycetia bacterium
GTCGGGGACCATCGACTGGGGGCTCCGCCGGCGGGCTGTCCGGATGCTAGCGGTCGGCGCAGGCGGCGCGAGCCCGTGGGCCGGGCCGGTGCGCCTGCCCCCCGCTAGGCCGCCTCCTTGAGCGCCTCCAGCGCCAGGCCCAGGAACTCCTCCAGCGTCAGGCCCAGGCCCTCGCAGCGCAGGATCAGCGGCCGTTCCACGGTGGCCGCGAACTTGCGGTCGTGGAAGCGCTTGACCAGGCTCTTGAGCTGCAGGTCGCGCACGTCCTTGCTGGGCAGCACCTGGCTGGTGGCGTGCACCAGCCCCACCACCGCCTCGGCGCACGACACGGCATTGTCCATGGCACTGCTGCAGCGGATGCCGGTGGCCGCGAGGCCGTCGTCGTTGTGCGCCGCGATGGCATGGATGCCCGCCGGGTGCATGCCCTCCTCCTTGAAGACCTTGGCGGCCTCCAGGCAGTGGCGCGCGGGATCCTTGACGCGGTCGTAGTCGAGGTTGTGCAGCAGGCCCAGCACGCGCCAGGCGGCCTCGTTGCGGCCCAGCCGCCGGGCCAGCGCCCCCATCACCACGGAGGCCATCTCCATCTGGCGCCGCAGGCTGGGCGTGGCCACCCACTCGTCGAAGAGGTGGCGCGCCCGCTCCCACGTCACGCCCAGGTCGTCGACGTCGTCGGCCGCGTGGCCCAGCAGGTGGTGCCAGTGCGGGTCCATGGCCTCGCCGCCCGCCGCCGGCGCAGGTGCCACCGCAGGTGCCGCTGGCGACGCGGCCGACGGCGACGCGGCTACGGGCGCAGCAGCCGGCGCCTTCGCCGGCGGGGCATGGCCCGCAGCGGCCGCCGGCGGCGCCGCCGCAGGTGCCGCAGCGGCCGGCCCGGCGCCGCCTTCCGGCTTCATGAGCGGGAACAGCACCACCTCGCGCAGCGTGTCCTGGCCCGTGAGCAGCGAGACGAAGCGGTCCACGCCCATGCCCCAGCCCGACATGGGCGGCATGCCGTGCTCCATGGCCAGCAGGTACTCCTCGTCCACCTCGAGGGCCTCGTCGTCGCCGGCGGCGCGTGCCGCGGCCTGCTGCTCGAAGCGCGCCCGCTGGTCGAGCGGGTCCACCAGCTCGCTGTAGGCGTTGACCACCTCCCAGCCGTTGACCACCAGCTGGTAGCGGTCGGTGCGCGCGGGGTTGGCGTCGCTGCGCCGCGCCAGCGGCGAGAGGTCGATGGGATGGTCCATCACGAAGGTGGGCGCCGCCAGGTGCGGGCGCGAGACCTTCTTGTAGAGCACGTCCACCAGCGTGCCGCGGCCCAGGCGCTCGAGGTCGTCGCGCTCCAGCTCGAGGCCCCGCGTGGCGATGGCCGCGCGCAGGCTGGCCGCCGTCGCGTGCTGGTCGATGTCGATGCCGCTGTCGCGCAGGATCAGGTCGCGCAGCGTCACGCGCGGCCAGGGCGGCGTGAAGTCGATCTCGCGGTCGCCGAAGCGGGCGCGGCGCGTGCCCAGCAGCCGGTCGAGCAGGTGCAGCACCAGCCCCTCGGTGAAGTCCATGTTGTCGCGGTAGTCCCACCACGCCGCGTACCACTCCACCATCGTGAACTCTTGCAGGTGGCTGGGGTCCATGCCCTCGTTGCGGAAGCAGCGGGCCACCTCGAAGACGCGGTCGAAGCCGCCCGCCACGGCCTGCTTGAGCCAGGTCTCGGGCGCGATGCGCAGCACGCAGGGCAGGTCGAGCGCGTTGTGGTGCGTGTGGAAGGGCCGCGCCAGCGCCCCGGAGGGCTTGGCCTGCAGCACCGGCGTGTCCACCTCCTCGAAGCCGTGCGCCAGCAGCGAGGCGCGCAGCGCCTCGGTGAAGGCCGCGCGCAGGCGCATGCGCTGCAGCGTGTCGCGCTGGGCCAGCTGCGCGTCGAAGGGCGCGTGGCGCGGGGCCGGCACGGCCTGCGGGTGGTAGCCCAGCGGCGGCGCCTGCGCCGGGGCCGGGGCTGCGCCCTCGCGGTGGCTGAGCAGGTCGAGGTAGCGCTGGCGCTGGCGGCGCTCGACGTCCGAGAGGCCGTGCCACTTCTCGGGCAGCGGCCGCAGCGCCTTGGCGAGGAAGGTCCACGAGCGCGCCCACACCGTGGGCTCGCCCTTGCGCGTCTTGCCGGTCGGGCCCGACACGCCGATGAAGTCGCCCAGGTCCACGCAGCGCGCGAAGAGGTCGGCCGCTCCCGGCGGCAGCGCCTGCCCGTCGAGCGCCGCCTGGCAGGTGCCCGAGCCGTCCAGCAGCGTGACGAACACCAGCGTGCCGAAGGTGCGCACGGCCAGCACGCGACCGCTGGTGGTCACCTCGGGGCCGTCGCGGCCCTCGGCGGCGCCCTCGGCCAGCGCGCGCGCGCGGGCCAGGTCGTGCGTGCGCGGGAAGCGGTCGGCATACGGCCGCACGCCCGCCTTGCGCAGCAGCTCCAGCTTGCCGATGCGGACGTCGCGTTGCTCGCTCATGGGGTCCCTGGGGCCGGCAGGTCGCCGTCCGCCCATTCAACCGCAGGGACGCGCCGGCCCCTCGCCCTGCGCGCCCGCCCCCGGCGCCGGCCCTGCCTAGGGCACGCCGATGCGTTCCCTGCCCACCGTGTGGATCTCGTAGCCCGACTCGGTCACGGTGAGCGTGTGCTCGAACTGCGCCGAGAGCTGGCGGTCGGCCGTGATGGCCGTCCAGCCGTCGTCGAGCATGCGGCAGCGCCAGTCGCCCACGTTGATCATGGGCTCGATGGTGAAGGTCATGCCCGGCAGCAGCGGGTCGCCCGTGCCGGCCTTGCCGTAGTGCGCGATCGAGGGCGGGCCGTGGAACACGCGCCCGATGCCGTGGCCGGCGAACTGGCGCACGATGCTCAGGCCCGTGGGCTGGATGAAGGCCTGGATGGCGGCCCCGATGTCGCCCACGGTGGCGCCGGGGCGCACGGCCTGGATGCCGGCCTTGAGCGCGCCCTCGGTGGCCGCCACCAGCCGGCGCGCCTCGGCCGAGACCTTGCCCACCAGGTAGGTGCGCGAGGTGTCGCCGTAGTAGCCGTCCAGCACCGGCGTCACGTCCACGTTGATGATGTCGCCCTCGCGCAGCACGTGCTTCTCGCTGGGGATGCCGTGGCACACCACCTCGTTGACGGAGGTGCAGCAGTGCTTGGGGAAGGGCGTGTCGCCGCCGCCCGTGTAGCGATACGGGCCGCTGGTGGCGCCCGCCTCGCGCGTGAGGCGGTCCACGAGGTCGTTGATGGCGCCGGTGCTCACGCCGGGCTTCACCATCCCGGCCACCTCGTCGAGGATGCGCGCCGCCAGCGCGCCCGCCTTGCGCATGCCCTCCACCTCGCGCGGCGTGAGCGTGACGGGTCCTCGGGAGCGCGGCTTGGGCATGCTGCGGCCGGCATACCACGCCACGGGCGCCGCAGGGCGGCCTGCCGGGCCCCGCCGGCGCACCGGCGCTAGGGTCTTTAGTCCCTATCCACCTTGCGGGGCTTGGGGCGCCCCACCCACGCGGCGTGCCAGCCCCTGCCTGGCCCGGTGCCTGGCC
>JBJTIJ010000320.1:0-15401 GCA_046094945.1 Planctomycetia bacterium
CGGCCGCGGCGGGCAGCGGCGGCGTTGCGGCCGCCTGCGGATCGCCCGTGCCCCGGCCGAGCACGAAGCCCAGCACGCCGGTGGCCAGCGCCAGCAGCAGCCAGGGCAGGGCCGTGACGCCACGCACGCGCACATGCTACGGCGCGGGCCCGCCGGCATGCGAGCCGCAGGGCCGGGGAGGGCCCGAGGTCCCGGCCTGCGCGCGGCTTTGCTTCGCGGGCCTGCGCGTGGTGCGTACCCTAGGAGCGCATGAGCCTGCCGCTGCTGGTGCTGGGCATGCTGGCCTTCCTCGCGCTGGGCTACACGCTCTACGGGCGCTTCCTGGCGCGCCGGCTCGACCTCGACGACCGGCGCGCCACGCCCGCCGTGACCCAGCAGGACGGCGTGGACTTCGTGCCCACGCGGCCCTTCTACCTGCTGGGAGAGCACTTCAGCGCCATCTCCGCCGCCGGGCCCATCGCGGGGCCGATCCTGGCCTGCCAGCAGTTCGGCTGGCTGCCCTGCCTGCTGTGGATCGGGCTGGGCGTGGTGTTCATCGGCGCCGTGCACGACTTCGTGGCGCTGGTGGCCAGCATCCGGCACAAGGCCGCCTCGGTGGCGGAGATCGTGCGCGAGCACCTCGGCGAGGGCGCCTACCGCGCCATGCTGGGCTTCATCTGGCTGGCGCTGGTGTACGTGGTGCTGGCCTTCACCGACATCACGGCCGCCACGTTCACGGCGCGCGCGGGCGAGGCGGGCGGCGAGAGCACCGTCGTGCAGGGCGGTGCGGTGGCCTTCGCGGGCGTGGCCTACCTGGCGCTGGCGCTGGTGATGGGCCTGCTGCAGCGCTTCCTGCAGCCGCCGCTGTGGCTGCTGACGCTGGTGTTCGTGCCGGCCACGCTGGGCGTGGTGTGGCTGGGCACGCAGGCCTCGACATTGCTGCTGCTGCCGCACATGACGTGGGCCCTGCTGATCCTGGCCTACTGCTTCGTGGCCTCGCTCACGCCCGTGTGGGCCCTGCTGCAGCCGCGCGGCTACCTCGGCGGCTTCGTGCTCTACCTCGTGCTGGCCGTGGGCGCGCTGGGCGTGCTGCTGGGCGGCTTCGAGGTGCAGGCCCCGGCCGTGAAGGAGGGCGTGGCGCTGGTGGGCTGGGAGGGCGCCTTGCTGCCCTTCCTGTTCGTGACCATCGCCTGCGGCGCCTGCAGCGGCTTCCACGGGCTGGTGTGCTCGGGCACCACCAGCAAGCAGCTGGCGCGCGAGAGCCACAGCCACCCGGTGGGCTACGGCGCCATGCTGCTGGAGGGCTTCGTGGCGGTCATCGCGCTGGCCACCGTGATGATCGCCGTGCCCGCCAAGGGCCAGCCGCCGGGCGACATCTACGCGCAGGGCATCGCACGCTGCATCGGCGTCTTCGCCGGCGAGCACGCCGTGCTCTTCGCCACCACCTTCGGCGCCATGGCCTTCAGCACCTTCGTGTTCGACACGCTGGACGTGGCTACGCGCCTGGGCCGCTACCTGCTGCAGGAACTGTTCGGCTGGAAGGGCCGTGGCGGGGCCGTGCTGGCCACGGCCGCGTCGGTGGCTGCGCCGGGGCTGTGGCTGCTGGAGGGCGGGCGGGATGCCTACAAGTCGGGCTGGCTGCTGTTCGGCACCAGCAACCAGCTGCTGGCGGCCCTGACGCTGATGGGCGTGAGCGTGTGGCTGCACCGGCAGGGCAAGCGCTGCTGGTACACGCTGCTGCCGTGCGTGTTCGTGTTCGGGGTGACCTCCTGGTCGCTGGCCGTGCAGGTACGCGGCTTCTGGCTCAAGCGCGTCGCCCCAGACGGCAGCGTGAACTGGATCGCGTGGGCCAACCTCGCCGTGGCCACCGGGATGGGCCTGCTGGCGCTGGGCCTGGTGCGGCGGGCGATCGTGGCCGTGAGGCGCCCGTCCCAGCCCGCCGCGCAGGCCTAGGCGGGCGCTGGCGGCCTAGGTGGCCGCCAGCCAGCGGCGCACGGGGGCCAGCAGCGCGAAGGCCGGCAGCGCCACCAGGAAGGTGAGCGCGAAGTAGGTGGCCCAGCCCAGGTCCTTGACCAGGAAGCCGCTGCCGATGCCGATGGTGCCGCCCACCAGGCCCATGAGCGCCGTGAGGATGGCGTACTGCGTGGCCACGTGCAGGCGCTCGCACGACAGCATCAGCAGCGCGATGAAGGGCGCCGTGCCCAGGCCCCCGCAGAAGGGCTCGAGCAGGGCCGCGCCCCACAGCGTGCCCGGGCTGGGGGCCAGCGCGGCGCCCGCGTAGCCCAGGTTGCTCACGGCCTGCGCCAGGCCCAGCACCACCAGCGCGCGCAGCACGCCCCAGCGGCGCGTGAGCCAGCCGCCCAGCAGGGCGCCCAGCAGCGTGCTGGCGATGACCAGCGGCGCCACCACGTCGCCCATCTGCGAGAGCGTGAAGCCCTGCTCCTGCAGGAAGGGCTTGGTCATGGGTGCCATGGCGCGGTCGCCCACCTTGTAGAGCAGGACGAAGAGCAGGAAGCCCCACGCGCCGGGCCGCCGCAGCAGGCCGCGCACGGGCGCCACCCACGAGACGGGCTGCGGTGGCGCCTTGGGCGCGGCGGGCAGCGCCAGCGTGCCCAGCGCCAGCACGGCCATCACGCCGGCGGCCACCTGCCAGGTGCCCGCCCAGCCCAGGTGCGCGGCGCGGCCCACCAGCGTGCCGCCGGCCAGCACCAGGCCCACGCGGTAGGCCGTCACGCGCCAGCCGCTGGCCGGCCCCATCCACGCGCCGGGCGTGGCCTCGATGGCCCAGGCGTCCACGGCCAGGTCCTGCACGGCCGAGAGCAGCGCCAGCGCGCCCAGCACCAGCCAGGCCTCGCGGCTGACGCTGTCGGCGGGCAGCGTGGCGGCCGCCAGCAGGGCCAGCGCCATGAGCGCCTGCGCGCTGGCGATCCACGTGCGGCGGGCCCCGTAGGCGTCCACCAGCGGCGCCAGCAGCGCCTTGAGGATCCACGCGAAGCCCAGCGCCGAGAGCAGGCCCAGCGCGCGGATGTCCACGCCGGCCGCCTTGTAGAGCACCGGCGCCGTCTCGTTGACCAGCGCGTAGGGCACGCCCGAGGCGAAGGCCATCAGGCCCAGCCAGGGGAAGAGCCGGCGCGGGGCGAGGGACGGTGCCTGGTCCACGCCCGCAGGCTACGGCGCCCGCGCGCGCGCCGGGCTAGGGAAATCCGTGCACGCGCGTGACGTGCTGCGCCAGCAGCGCCGCGTAGGGGTCGGCCGGGTCGCGCTCGCGCGCCGCGCGCAGCAGCAGCCAGCCCTCGGCCACGTGCCCGTGGCGCAGGGCCAGGGTGGCCAGCAGCACCCCGCGGGCGGGCACGTCGGGCAGCAGCTGCTCGGCGCGCTCCACGCGGCGTCGCCAGTGCAGGGCCGGGCCCTCGGGGCCGGCGCGGAAGCTGGCCTGGGCGGCGGGCCCCGCCGGCTCCAGCGGCTCGAGCGTCCACGAGGCAGGAGCCCCGCGCTCCAGCGGCGCCACGCCCTGCGGCCAGGCCAGGGACGACGCCTCCGTGGCCCCGCGCCAGAGCACGTTGCCCTGCTCATCACGCAGGGTGAGCAGGTGGCGGCGCACGCCGGCGGCGGCCTGCCAGGCGAACACGGGCGTGGGGGAGAGCGTCTCGCCCAGCGGGTGCACCAGCCGCGGCGTGAGGCCCGCCGGCGGCTCGACCGGGGTGGCTGCCTCGCCCTCGAGGCTGGCGCGCGCGAAGGGCTCCAGCAGGGTGAACAGCGCCGGGTCCTCCTGCAGCAGCCGGGCCGCCATCTCGCGCACGAGGCCCTCGCTGTCGTGGTGGCGGCGCACCCGCTCCTCCAGCGGCGGGCCGCGCCAGGCGAAGGCCAGGCCCAGCACGCAGCCCACCACGCCCAGCGCCAGCACCAGCGCCAGCGCCTTGCGGCCGGCCGGCACGGGCGCCGCGCGGGCCGCCTCCAGCACCTCGGCGGCGTCGGCGGCCTCGCCGGGCGCGGCCGGGCGCGGCGGCCGCCCCGGCAGCGGCGGCAGCGGGGCGCCCGAGGGCTTGAGCCCGGCGAAGGCCAGGCCGCGCAGCAGCCCGTCGCAGCGCGCGCAGCCGTCGCGGTGCGCCTGCACCGCACGGCGCTCCTCCTCCAGCAGGCGGCCCTCGGCCAGCCCGCCCAGCAGCGTGGCCGGGGGATGGCGCGACCCGGCGCCGGGCGGCGTGCCCGGCCCGGGCGGGGCCTGCGGCGCGGGCTGCTCGCCCGGCCCGGGCTGGCGTGCGTCCGCCTGCACCCGCTCTTCCAGCGGCAGGGCGAGGAAGGCCAGCAGGCTGCAGGTCCCGTCGTAGTCGTGCAGCGGCGCGCGGCCCTGCGGCCCGGGCGCGCGGGCCTCGGCCAGCGCCTCGTCGGCCCGGCGGGCGACCCAGCCGGCCACCACGCCGCGCTTGCGCGCCAGCGCCTCCAGCTCGCGGCGCACGCGCCCGTCGAGCGCGGCCTGCGCGCCGGGGCTGCCGGCCAGCGCGGCCCGCACCAGCAGCAGGTCGGCCGCGGCCATGCGGGCCAGCAGGCCCGGCAGGCTGGCCTCCTCGAGAGGGCGCCCCAGCGGCGCCAGGCGCTGCGCCAGCGCGGCGCGCAGGTGGCCCTCGGCCTGCGCCGCGTCCAGGCCCAGCGGGCCGTCGCGTCCCTCGGCCTCCTGCAGGGCCTGCGCGGCGGGCGCGCTCATGCGGCCGGGCCCGGGGCCGGCTCCAGCGCGCGCAGCTCGGCCAGCGCAAACCAGCCGTCGGCGTCGGTGAGCCAGCGCGCCAGCGCGAGGCCCGTGCCGGCCAGCGAGCGCTCGACCCCCGCCCGGTCGTGCTTGCAGGAGACCTCGGTGCGCACGCACTCGCCGGCCTCCAGCACCAGCTCCACCCCGGCGCCGGGCAGCGCGATGCGCTGCGCGGACAGCGCCCGCAGCCGCATCTCCACCCAGCCCGCGGCCGGGTCCCAGCTGGCCTCGTGCTCGAAGGCGCCGGGGTCGATGCGCGCGCCCAGCCGCTGGCCCAGCACGCGCAGGATGTTGCGGTTGAACTCGGCCGTGACGCCCTCGGCGTCGTTGTAGGCCGCGTGCAGCATGCGCTCGTCCTTGACGAGGTCGTAGCCCACGAGGAAGGCCTGCCCGGGCTGCAGGGTGGCGCGCAGCGCGCGCAGCAGGGCGGGCTGCTGCGCGTGGGGGATGTTGCCGATCGTGCTGCCCAGGAACAGGCCCAGCCGCGCCTCGCCGGGCGGCACGCGCGCGAGGTCGTGCAGGAAGTCGCCCACCAGCGCGCTCACGGACAGGCCCGGGTAGGCCGCCCCCAGCGCCTCGCCCGAGGCGCGCAGCGCCGGCTCGCTCACGTCCAGCAGCACGCAGCGCTCGAGCGTGCCGCCGCGCGCCATGGCGTCCAGGAAGCGCCGGATCTTCAGCCCGCTGCCCGAGCCCAGCTCCAGCAGCTCGTGGGGCTTGCGTGCCGCCACCAGGCTGGGCACCACGGCCGAGAGGATGCGGTCCTCGGTGCGCGTGAGGTAGTACTCGGGCAGGTGCGTGATGCGCTCGAAGAGCGCCGAGCCGCGCGCGTCGTAGAACAGGCTGCTGGGCAGCCAGCGCGGCGAGGAGGCCAGGCCGGCGCGCACCTCGGCCACCAGCCGGGCCTGCTGCTCGTCGGCCGTGTGCAGGTGGCGGAAGGTGGGCGGGGACACGCGGCGCTCCGGGCCGCGAGCCTAGCCGCGCGCCGGGCCCCGGGCGAGGACCGCCCGGGGCTGCGGGCTCACTGGAACAGCAGCTGGTGGTACGAGGGGAAGGGCCAGGCGCGCTCGTCGGTGCGCCGCTCCAGCAGGTCGCAGGCCTCGCGCAGCGTGCGCATGGCCGGCAGCAGGCGGTCGGCGGAGGCCCGGGCGTGGGCCATCGCGTCGTGGCCATGGCCGTGGGCCAGCACCTGCCGCACGCCGTCCACGGCGGCGATGCAGTCGTTGACCGCCTTGGCGTAGGCCGCCAGCAGGCCCTTCTGGGCGGCCACGTCGGCCCCCGCGGCGGCAGCGCCCGCGATGGCCTCGGCCATCTCGCGCTGCTGGCGCAGCACCGCGGGCAGCACGCCCGTCTTGGCCATGCGCAGCATCTGCACGGCCTCGATCTCGACCTGCCGCACGTACTGCTCGACGAGCACCGCGTAGCGGGCCTTGGTCTCGTGGGGCTTGATGATGCCGTAGCGGTCCAGGAAGGCCGCCGTGTCGGGCTCGTCGAGCACGCGCAGCGCCGCCGGCGTGTCGCGCTCGTTGGGCAGCCCGCGGCGCGCAGCCTCCTCGTGCCAGGCCTGCGAGTAGTTGTTGCCGTTGAAGACGATGGCGTGGGTCTTCTCGTAGGACTCGCGGATCACGGCCAGCATGGCCGCGGTGCGCTCCTCGCCGGCGGCAAGGCGCTTCTCCAGCAGGTCGCCCAGCCCGTCGAGGGCCTCGGCCACCGCCACGTTGAGGTAGCACAGCGGCACGCCCGAGGCCTGGCTCGAGCCCACGGCGCGGAACTCGAACTTGTTGCCGGTGAAGGCGAAGGGCGAGGTGCGGTTGCGGTCGGTGTTGTCCTTCTTGACCGCGGGCAGGGCCTCCAGGCCGGTGCGGATCACCTGCTGCACGGCGTCCGAGCCGCTGCGGCCCGCGCGCAGGGCCTCGAAGATGGGCGTGAGGTGGTCGCCGAGGAACACCGAGATGATGGCCGGCGGCGCCTCGTTGGCGCCCAGCCGGTGGTCGTTGCCGGCGTGCGCCACCGCGCAGCGCAGCAGGCGGGCGCGCTTGTGCACGGCCGAGACCACGGCGGCCACGAAGAACAGGAACTCGACGTTGCGGTGCGGGTTGTCGCCCGGCTCCAGCAGGTTGTTGCCCTGGTCGTCGGCCATGGACCAGTTGTTGTGCTTGCCCGAGCCGTTGACGCCCGCGAAGGGCTTCTCGTGCAGCAGCACCGACAGCCCGCGCGCGCGGGCCACCTTGCGCAGGATCTGCATCAGCACCTGGTTCTGGTCGGCGGCCAGGTTGCCGGCCGTGAAGATGGGCGCCGCCTCGTACTGGTGGGGGGCCACCTCGTTGTGGCGCGTCTTGAGCGGCAGGCCCAGCTTCCAGGCCTCGGTCTCGACCTCGGCCATGAAGTCCAGCGCGCGGTCGTCGATGGCGCCGAAGTAGTGGTCTTCCAGCTGCTGGCCCTTGGGCGGCTGGGCGCCCAGCAGCGTGCGGCCCGTCACCTGCAGGTCGGGCCGGCCCTCGTAGTACTCGCGCTTGACGAGGAAGTACTCCTGCTCGATGCCCAGCGTGCTGGTGACGCGCTGCGCGTCGCGGCCCATGAGCTTGAGCACGCGCACGGCCGCGCGCGAGAGCTCGCGCTGCGAGCGCAGCAGGGGCGTCTTGGTGTCCAGCGCCTCGCCGGTGAAGGAGACGAACACCGAGGGGATGGTGAGCGTGGCGCCGTTCTCGTTGTAGACGAGGAAGGCCGGCGAGGTGGGGTCCCAGGCCGAGTAGCCGCGCGCCTCGAAGGTGCTGCGCATGCCGCCGCTGGGGAAGGAGGAGGCGTCGGGCTCGGCCTGGATCAGCTGCCCGCCCGAGAAGGCCTCGATGGGCTGCCCGCCCGAGATGCTCAGGAACGCGTCGTGCTTCTCGGCCGTGGCGCCCGTCAGGGGGTGGAACCAGTGCGTGAAGTGCGTGGCGCCGTGCTCGAGGGCCCAGTCCTTCATCGCGCCGGCGACGAAGTCGGCCAGTCCCACGTCTAGCGGCTCGCCGCGGCGGATGGTGGCCTGGATGGCGTCGTAGACCGGGCGCGGCAGGCGCCGGCGCATGGTCTCCAGGCTGAAGGTGAGGCTGCCGAAGGTGGAGGAGGCCGGTGCGGGGCGGCCGCCGGTGGCGCGCGGGGTGCTCTCGCTGGCGAGGGGCTGGCTGGGGACCATGTCGTGCTCCGGGGGGACGACGGGATCATGCCCGTGCCGCCCCCGGCGTGCTCCCCGGAAGCCCTGATGGCTCCATCAGCGGCAGGGATGGTCAGCGGTAGACATGCAGGGCGCGCAGCGCCGTCACCAGGGGCGCCGAGGCGCGCTCGACGTCCTCGTCGGCGCCCATGCCGCCGTTGGGCGAGCGCGCCAGCCAGCGCAGCAGCCCCTCGCGCGCGCCGGGCTCGCCGGCCCGCACGCGCCAGGCCCGGGCGATCACCTCGAGGCTGGCCGGGCTGCCGGGGGCCTCGAGGTCCACCAGCATGCGGGCCACGGGCACCTCCGGGCGCGGCGGCGCCTGTCCCAGCAGCATGGCGCGCGCCAGGATCTCGCGCACCTGCGGCGTGACCATGCCCTCGCCCTCCCAGAGCGTGGCCAGCAGGGGTGCTGCGCGCGGGTCGCCGCGCTCGAGTCGGTCCAGCAGCACCTCGGGGCCCACCGAGCGCACGGCCGGGCTCACGCGCCGCACCGGCCCGAACAGCGAGCGCAGCACCTCCTCGTGGGTCCAGTCGCCGCTGGCCACCAGGGCCACCTTGAGCACCATCACGTCCTCGGGGGCCGTGCCGCTGGCCTCGAGCTGCTCGATCATGCGCCGCAGCGCATCGAGCGCGCGCGGGTCCTCGCTAGCGCCCAGCACGCGCGCGGCCAGCGTCCAGCGCGGCGGGTACTGCGTGCGGAAGGGCCCCTGCAGCACGGAGACCAGCAGGTCGATGTCGGCCTCGCGCTCGGGGTAGGGGGCGGGGCCCAGCTGCAGCTGGGCGGCCGCGATGCTCCAGGCCGGGTCGGCCCCGTCGGCGGTGCGCAGCGACTGGCCCTCGGCGGCCGCGCGCGCACGGCAGGCCGCGGCCAGCGCCGCCCGCGCCGCCGGCGCGCGCATGTGCATGCTGCGCCGCATCATGCGGAACATCGTCTCCTTGGGCTCGCGGGCGATGACGCCCTCCAGCCAGCGGCGCGTGGGCTCGTGGCCGCCCTCCAGCAGCGCCAGCATGCACTGCAGGTTCTGCAGCGCGGGGCGCGTGCAGGCCTCGTCGTCCCAGCCCAGCGCCTTGAGGGCCTCCAGCGCGAAGGCCTGCACGTCGTCGGCCGGCAGGTCGTGGTCCAGCGCCGGCCAGCGGGCCAGGATGGCCTGGTCGGCGCGCCGCGCGCGCAGGAAGGCATGCGAGGCGAAGCGCCGGTCGGCCTCGGTGTCGAACTCCGCGGCGTAGGACTTGGCCAGCTCCACCACCTTCTCGCGCGCCTCGAGGTCGGTCTGCTCCCACCAGCCCTGGATGCGCGCCTGGGCCGCCTCGCGCTCGGGCCGGGCCATCGTCCGGGCCACGATCCAGCCCAGCACCAGCAACAGGACGAGGGGCGGCAGGAGGCGACGCACGCGAGCGGCCGAGGCTACCACGCAGCGCATGCGCCCCCGGGACGGCCGCTGCCGCCGGGGCGGGCTGGCCGTGGCGGAGGCGGCCTGCCCCCGGCCGCCCGGGGGCCGTGGGCCAGGTCGCCATTGCTGGCCCCGCCGGTGCGCGCAAGATGGTGGCTTCCCCGGAGGCCCTGCCATGCGCCCGCTCGCCCTTGCCCTCACCCTTGCCCTGCCGCTGGCCAGCCTGGCGGCCGCCGTGGCCGTGGCCCGAGCCGAGCCCGAGCGCACGGCCGAGGAGCGCATTGCCCAGCTGGAGCGGGAGGTGGCCTGGCTGCGCGGGCGCGAGGAGCGCGTGACCAAGGCGCTGCTGGCGCAGGGCGAGCGCGGCGCAGCGCTGGCGCGCGCGGTGGAAGGCGTGCGCAGCGCCGGCTTCGCCACGCACGCGCAGCCCACGCAGTCGCGCACGCTGCTGCTCGACGGGCTGGCGGCCGAGGCCGCCGCGCTGCAGAAGGACCTGCCCACCCTGAGCGAAAAGGAGCGCACCGAGCGCGCCGCCCTCGACGCCGGCCGCTAGGCGCCCAGCCGCACCTCGGCGCGGCGCTCGGCCTGGTGCTCGAGCCGCTCGGCCAGCAGGCGCCGCAGGCTGGTGCGGCCCGGCAGGCCGGGCAGCGCCACGAGGCGCTCGAGCTCGCGGTCGGGCAGCGGGCGCAGCACCATCAGGCTCACGGTGCGCACGGCGTCCAGCCAGGCGAGCACGTCCTCGAGGCCGGCCTCGGGGCCCGGCTCGCGCGGCGAGGGCACCTTGCCGACGGCGCCGTGCAGCCACGCGCACTCGCGCTGGCCGGCGGCGCGCAGCGCCGCCAGCGGCACCGGCAGGCCCGGCGCCCGCGCGCGCGGCAGGGCGGCCGGCGGCAGCGCGCGCGCGGCGGCCTTGAGCGCCTCCAGCCCGCTGTCGAGCGCTGCCACGTGGTGGCCCACCAGGTTGCTGAAGCCGCCGGGCGGCAGGTGCAGGCGCAGCGGGGTGCTCATGGGCGCGCAGCCTACCCGAGGCCCAGCCGCCGGCGCAGGCGCGCGGCGCGCCGCTCCAGCGCCTCGTGCGCCACGGGGTCGCGGGCGGTGCGGGCCAGCGCCGCCTCGGTGAGCGCCAGCGCCTCGGCCGGCCGGGCGAGGCGGTGCTCGAGCAGCTTGGCCGCCTCGACGTGGGCACGCACGTCCTGCTCGTGCGCCACCGCGATGGCCGCCTGCCAGGCGCGCAGCGCGCCGTCGTGGTCGCCGGCGCGCCGCGCCACGTGCGCCTTGAGGTGCAGCAGCGGCCCGGCGTCGGCGCCCTCGGCCAGCGCCAGCCCGGCGTCCACGCAGCGGCGCGCGCGCGCCTCGTCGCCGTGGTCCAGCAGCAGGCGCGCCGTGCTGAGGTGGTCGTGGGGCGAGGAGAGCATGCCGGAGGAGGAACCCTCGAGCACCGAGCCGATGCAGGCCATCAGCGCCAGCATGCTCACCACGTCGGTCTCGTTGTGCTGGAAGGCGCGCGCCAGCACGCCGCCCTCGCCGCAGCGCAGCCAGCGGAACCAGGCCGCGGGCACCTCGCTGCCGGGCAGGTCGTCGCGGCGCTCCAGCCCGATCACGTGCCGCTCCAGCATGCCCAGCGCGCGCGAGGGCAGCGTGTTCCAGATGCGCCGCGCCAGCGGCAGCAGGTCTAGGTGCGGGCGCTCGCGCACCTTGAGCCGGTGCAGCAGGAAGCGCGTGCGCAGCAGCGGCCAGTCGAAGGCGCGCCCGTTGAAGGTGACCAGCGGCCGCTCGCCCAGGTCGTGGTGCAGCGCGTGCAGCAGGGCCGCCTCGTCGGGGTAGTCGCGCAGCGCGTACTGCCGCACCACCAGCGCGTCGTCCTCCACGTGGCCGGTGCCCACGAGGAAGGCCACCGTGCCCGTGCCGCCGGCGAGGCCGGTGGTCTCGGTGTCCAGCAGCACGGCGTCGGCCGCCCGCAGCGTGCGCGGGCCGTCGGGGCCGCGGTCGCGCGTGGGCAGGCGCAGCGTGTGGGCCAGGGCCTCGGCCAGCACCACGCGCCCGTGGAGCGACTCCAGCGGGAAGCGCCGCTCCACGCGGATGTAGCCGCCCTGCGCCGCGGCCTCGACCCGCCCGCCCACCTGCTGCTCCAGCGGGCGGCGGTCCTCGGGACGCGAGGGAGGCGGGGTGGGCCCCAGCGCCTGCGCCGGGCCGCGGGGCGCGGTCACGTTCAGGGTGGCCAGCCGCGCCTGCAGCGCCGCCATGCGCGCCTCGCGCGCCGGGTCGGGGGCGCGGCCGGGCGGCAGGCTGCGCTCGGGCGGCGGGGCGCCGCGCGGCAGCGCCCCGTCGCCGAGGATGCGCCGCAGTCGGTCGTCCGCCGGGGAGGCCACGCCGCGATGCTACGGAGGGGGGCCGTCGGCCCCGGCCGGGCCCGCCCGCCGCGGCGCGCTACTCCACGCCCACCGGCTCGTGGCCGCGCGGGGGCGGGGCCTCCAGGTCGCGCGCGCCGGGCGCGAGGCGCTCGAGCAGCAGGTCGACCAGGCGCAGGGCGTCCTGCCGCGCGCGCGGCCCCACCTCGCGGTCGGGGCCCACGCAGGCCGGGCAGCCGCCCGTGCAGGCACAGGCCGCCAGCCGCTCGCGCGCACCGCGCAGCAGCTCGGGGAAGCGCGGCTGCAGCGCCTCGGCCAGGCCGATGCCGCCGCTGTACTGGTCGTAGAGGAACACGCTGGCCTCGAAGGTCTCGGGGTCGGGCGGCAGCGGCGCGGGCGACTGCGGGCCCGCCGGCCGGCTGCCCAGGCCCGGGGCCGAGAACCACTCGCGCGCGCGGTCGCCGATCACCACGCCCAGGTCGCGCGTGTCGCACATCAGGAGCAGCGCCGCCAGCGAGTGGCACAGGTGCGCCAGCCCGTGCAGGGCGTCCACCAGCGCGCTCACCGGCAGGCCCAGCAGCTCCTTCACCTCGCGCGGCACGGTGAACCACGCCGCCTGCGAGTGGTAGATGTCCTCGGGCAGCGCGATGTCGCCCCAGCCGAGGTTCTCCTGCGTGTAGAACTTGATCTTCTTGTAGCCGATCGCGCGCCGCGAGACCTCGACCTCGCCGAACGAGGCGCCCACGGCCGGCAGCGGCGCGCCCTCGCGCAGCACCTGCAGCACCTTCACCTTCGCGTAGGACTGCGCGTCGGTGTAGTACTCGCTCTCGACCTTGCGCACGAAGGCCTTGCGCCGGTCCCAGTCGAGCCGGTCGACGTGGTACTGCTCGGACTGCACCATGTAGATGGCGCCCTCGTAGATCGTGGTGAAGGCCCACGCGTAGTCCACCTCGGCGATCACCTCGTTGGCGTTGCCGGTGGTGTCCACGACCACGAAGTTGGTGCTGGTCACGCTGCGCAGCGAGATGTCGTTGGCCGGGTAGGCGTCCTGCGACCAGTGCCAGCGGCCGCCTGCGTGGCGCAGCGTGCCGTGCTCCTCGAGGTAGGCGAGGATGGCGGGCAGGTCGTCGCCCAGCGCCGGCGTGGCGCCGAAGCGCTCGCCGTCCTCCAGCGCCAGCTCGAAGGCCGCGCACTTCACGTGGCTGACGAGGATCTGCAGGTTGTCGGGGTTGACGTGCGCCTGCTCCGGCGTGGCGTCCAGCAGGAACTCGGGGTGGTCGGCCAGGTACTGGTCCAGCGGGTGGCTGCGCAGCACCAGAACGGCCACCGACACGCCCTGCCGGCGCCCGGCGCGCCCGGACTGCTGGCGCATGCTGGCCACGGTGCCGGGGTAGCCGGCCATGACGCAGGCATCCAGGCTGCCGATGTCCACGCCCAGCTCGAGCGCGTTGGTGCTCACCACGCCCAGGATGCGGCCCTCGCGCAGGCCCTTCTCGATCTCGCGCCGCTCGCGCGGCAGGTAGCCGCCGCGGTAGCCCACGATGCGCGGCGCGCCCGCCACCTTGGGCCGGAACACGTCCTTGAGGTACTTGGTCAGCACCTCGGTGGTGGTGCGGCTGCCGGCGAAGGTGATGGTGGGGATGCCGGCCTCGAGGAAGGCCTGCGCCACGCGGCGCGTGACCTGCAGGTAGGAGGCGCGCAGGCCCAGCGCCGCGTCCACGATGGGGGGATTGAGCATCACCACGTGGCGCTCGCCCAGCGGCGCGCCATTGCGGTCGACGACCGACACGGGCCGCTCGAGCAGCTGCTCGGCGAAGGCACGCGGGTCGTCGATGGTGGCGCTGGTGCAGACGAAGGTGGGGTTGCTGCCGTGGAAGCGGCAGATGCGCGTGAGCCGGCGCAGCACGTTGGCCAGGTGGCTGCCGAACACGCCGCGGTAGGTGTGCAGCTCGTCGAGGACCACCACCTTGAGGTTCTCGAACAGCCGCATCCACTTGTCGTGGTGCGGCAGCACGGCCGTGTGCAGCATGTCGGGGTTGCTCAGCACAACGTGCGCGCGGTCGCGCACGATGCGGCGCTCGGCCGGCGGCGTGTCGCCGTCGTAGACCGCGGCCGAGAGGTCGGGCCGCGAGGCCTCCATCAGCTCGCGCAGCGCCGCCGACTGGTCGCGGGCCAGCGCCTTGGTGGGGAACAGGTAGAGCGCGCGGCCGCCCGGGTCCTTGAGCAGCGAGTCCAGGACCGGCAGGTTGTAGCAGAGCGACTTGCCGCTGGCGGTGGGCGTGACCACGACGGTATGGCGCCCTGCGCTGACCTCGTCGTAGACCTCGCGCTGGTGGCTGTAGAGGCGCGTGACCCCGCGCGCCGCCAGCGCCGGCGCCAGCGCCGGGTGCAGGCCCGGCGGCAGCTCGGCCGTCACCGCCTCGGTGGCCGGCAGCACGCGATGGGCCACCACCTCGCCGAAGGGCCCGCGCGGCCCGCCCGGCAGGGTGGGCGCGAGGTCGGCCAGCAGGCGCTCGAGGGGGGAGGGCACGACCGGGCTCCGGCCTCGACCAAGAGGCCCTGCGCCAGCCTAGGTGCGGGGGCTGACGGTCGGGGGCGCCCCTTCAGTCGCCTTCCGACGCGCGTGGTCCGCCCGCAGCACCTGGGCGAGGCTGCTCCGTCGCAGGTGAGCACCGCCCGCGCGGCTGGGCACCGAGATGGCCTGTGTCCCGTGGCCTGCGGCCTACGACGGGCCCTTGGTGGCCTGCCGCTGGCATGGCGAGGCGCAGATCGACCCCAGGCAGTCCGTGGATGCCTGCTGAATCGTCTGCGCAGCCGTCGACAGGCATGCGCACGACATCGCCCGTGCGGAGCCTCTGGGTTCAGGCCTTGGGCGGGCGCGCGGCCGCGCGGTCGGAGTAGAGCAGCAGCGGCTGGCCGGGCTGGGCGGCCTGTGCCTTGGGCGCAGGCCCGGCCGGCGCCGCGGGCGCGGCGCCGTCCTGGCCGTAGGCGCGCGGGGCGTAGGCGTAGGCGTTGCGCACCTCGACACGCGGCTCGTTGCGCGGGGCGTCGGGGCGCTTGCGGGCCGAGGCGATGGCTGCGGCACGGATGCGGGCGCGCGCCTCGTCCTCCGGAGTGCTCGGCGCGTTCGCGTGCGCGGGGCCCAGCACACGGGGCGGCGGCTCGGGGGCCACGCCGGTGACCGCGCCCGCCCGGCGGGCGCACCCTCGCGCCAGCGCGGGCGGGTGTCGAAGTGCGAGGTGCGGCGCGCCAGCACGGGGGGCGCGAAGCCGTCGGCGCTGGCCACGGGCTGGCTGGTGGGGGCCCCGCGGTGGCTCAGGTGCAGGCCCAGCGCCAGCAGGCCCAGGCCGACCACGGCCCACGGCACGAAGGCCACCCAGCCCAGGCCCTCGCGCTCCATGCGCAGCGAGGCCTGCAGGGCGGACCACGCCTCCATGGCGGCGCGCTCGGCGCCCACGGGGGCGGTGAGCGAGACGAGCAGCGCGCGCTGCTCGAGCCGCGCGCGCAGGCGGCGCTCGGTGCCGGCGGGTCCCGCGGTCACGGCTGCGAAGGCCTCCTGGGCGCCGCGCACGTGCAGCATGGCCTCGCCCTCGACGGGCTCGGTGGCGCCCGCGGCCTCGCTGCTCGTGAGCGTGAGCGTGAGGCGGCCGCCGTCCGCGGCTGCCGTGTAGGTGCGCTCCACGCCGGAGGTGCGCGTCGAGCTGCCCTGCAGCGTGAAGCCGGCCGGCAGGCGCACGCGGAAGCCCTCGC
>JBJTIJ010000321.1:0-6071 GCA_046094945.1 Planctomycetia bacterium
TCCCGGCGCCGCGCGCGCGCCGCGGGGGCGGCAGCACCCGCCCCCGGCGCGGGCGCTAGCGCCGTGGAGGCACGGGCCACGGCCCTGGTGGGCGTGGGAGCGCTGCACGAGGCGCTGGCCGTGCTGCACGGCGTGCCCACGGGCACTGCCGCGGCGCTCGCGCGGCGCCTGGAGGGGCAGCTGGCCTTCGAGGAAGCGCTGCGCGCCGAGGTGGAGGCGGGCTACCGGGACGGCCACCTGCACCCCTCGGGCGGGGGCGGCCCGCCGCTCGCGCGCGTGCTCGCGCGGGTTGCGCAGGCGGCCAGGGTGCACCTCGTGCCCGAGGAGGCGGCGCGCCTCACCGATCCGCGCGCCGGGCTGCGCGAGGTGGGCCTGGTGGGCGCGTGGCTCGACCACCGCGTGCAGGGCAGCGCCCCGCTCGTGCAGCACTTCCGCGCCTACGGACGCTACCTCGTGCTGGGGCAGCGCAACGGCGAGCCGGTGGAGGCCATCGTGTTCTCGCTGGCGGCGCTGGTGCCGCAGGCGCGCATCGAGGTGCGCGGCCAGGCGCTGGCCCACGACCTGGCCCTGGGCTACGACCGCGTGCTGCGCTCCTTCGTGGACGCGCAGGCTGGCGGCCTGGCCGGCGCCTGCCTGCCCGACGGCCTGTGGCTGGACGCCGATGCCGCGCTGGAGGCGCAGCACGAGGCGCTGGCCCCGCTGCGCCGCGACCCCTCGCTGGCCGAGGCGGCCGCGCGGCTGCCCCTGCCCGCCGCGGACGGGCCGCGGGGGCGCACGGCCCTGGACGACCCGGCTGGCCTGCGCCTGCGGCTGCTGGCGGCGCACCAGCGCCTGGCGCCGGGCGAGCGCTGGGCCAGCCTGGCCACGCTGCAGGCGCACGAGGAAGGCCACGTGCTGGACCTGCGCCGGCACCTGCCGCTGTGGCGTGGGCTGCCCGCCACGCTGGGCCTGCTGGCCCGCGAGGGCTTTGCCTTCGCGCGCTTCGAGGCTGCCCTCGAGCGCCGCGCCCAGCTGGCCGCCCTGGCCTCCTCGCCCGTCCCCTACCTCGTGCTGGCCGAGATGGTGGACCGCCTGCCGGCCGAGGAGCGCGACGGCGACCCGCACAGCGTGGGCTACCGCGAGGGGCTGGCGCGGCTGGTGGCGCACGTGGCGGCACGGCCCGACCTCTACCCGCAGGTGGACCGCTCGCGGCTGGTGCTGGCCCAGCTCGACCGCCTCTCGCCGCAGCAGCTCAAGGCCGCGGCGCGGGCCGTGCTGGACTAGGCCCGCGCGTGGGCTGCTAGGCTCGGGCCGTGGCACGTGGCGGCTCCCTGACCCGGCTCCTGCTCGCGCGCAGCGCGCGCGCGCTGGGGCTGTTGCTGGTCATTGCCTTGGGCGCGCGACTGCCGGCCCGCGGCGAGGAGCCTGCACCGTCACCGCCGCTGCAGCCGCGGCCGGTGCCGCGTGCCCAGGTGGACGTGGATCCCGAGGGCAGCGGGCTGGCCCTGCTGCAGGCGGCCGAGCGCCTGAGGGCTGCGGGCGACCTGCGGGCCGCCGTCGAGCTGCTGGCCGCGCCGGGCCCGCAGTCTTCCCTGCTCGTGCTGGTGCCGGTGCTGGGCAGCGGGGCGCAGCCCGACTCGGCCGAGGACGGCCTGTTCGTGCCCTGGGCCGAGGCGCTGGAGCGGCTCGTGGCCGGCTGGGCGCCTGCCGAGCGGGCGGCACTGGCCGCGAGGCGCGCAGGCGACCGCGCGCGCAGCGTGGCGCTGGCGCGCGCAGGCGACCGCGAGGCGCTGGAGCGGCTGGCCGAGCCGCCCGTGCTCGACGAGGCGGGTGCAGAGGCCGTGCTGGCGCTGGCCGCGCAGGCCGAGGAGGCCGGCGAGCCCGCGCGCGCAGCGCGCCTGCTGGCGCGCTGGGCAGCGCTGGTGCCAGCGGACGAGAGCGAGCCGGGGCGCGCGCTGCGCGAGTCGGTCGCGCGTGCCGAGGTGCGGCTGGCCTGTGCGTGCGGCGACCTCGCGCGCCTGCGCCGGCTGGCCGAGGGGCCGGCGGGGCGGGCGTCCTCCGAGGCGCGGGCGCGGCTTGGGTCGTGCGCGCTCCAGGGGCAGGTGCCGCCGGCTGCCCTGCCCGCAGCGCCGCGCGCGCTGGCTCCGGCCTGGCGCCGGGAGCTGGCCGACGCCGACGCGCACATGGGCGAGCCGGGCGTGACCACGGCCGCGGTGGGTGGCGATGCGCGTGCCCTGCTGGTGCACGAGGGCCCGCGCGTGCGGGCACTGGACCTGCGCTCGGGGCGCGAGCTGTGGGCCTTCCCGCGCGAGGGTCCCGAGCGGGCGGTCGCGCCCCGGCCCACGTACCAGCCGTGGGACCTGCCGCTGCGCTGGGTGGAGCGGCAAGGCGACGAGGTGCTGGCCGTGCTGGGCGATCCCGGCGGCAGCGGCTCCTTCGAGGTGGGTGCGCGCGAGGTGGACATCGACACCGGCACCTCCGAGCACCGCGCCCGGCTGGTGGTGCTGGACGCCGCCGACGGCACGCTGCGCTGGCACACCGGCGCGCTGCGCGACACGCACCCGGTGCTGGGCGAGCGCTCGATCTCGTGCGCCAGCCCGGCGCTGGTGCATGGCGACGCGCTCTACGTGCTCTTCGCGGGCCGCCGCGGCACGCTGGGCACCTACGCCGCCTGCTTGGACCGGGCCACGGGCCAGCCGCGCTGGGTGGCGCCACTGGCCTCCAGCGAGTGCGGGCGGCGCGTGGAGCTGCCCGGCGAGGAGCCGCGCGGCGTGGCGCGCGTGCAGTCGCTGCCGTGGGGCCAGCGGCCGGCGCTGGCTGGCGACGAGCTGTGCGTGGTGCCGCATGCCGGCTTCGCCGCAGGCTTGGATGCGCGCACCGGCCGCGTGCGCTGGCTGCGCGCCCTGCCGCGCTACGGCGAGGCGCAGGCCGAGCAGGCCCATGACCGCGTGCAGGGCGCGAGCGCGCGCAACGAGCCGCTGGCCTGGGGCGGCATGTGGTTGCTGGCCCCGATGGATGCACCCGCGGTGGTGGCGCTGGAGCAGGGCACCGGCCGCCTGCGCTGGCAGTCGGCGGGTCTGCCCGTGCGCGACCTGTGCGCCGTGGCCCCCGGCGCGCGGGGCAGCGGCGCGAGCAGCACCACGCCGCCCGTCGTGCGCCTGCTGGGGGCCGAGCCCGTCACGCTGGAGGCCGCGGGGGGGGCCTTGCAGGCCTTCGGCGCGCAGGCGGGCGCGCCCGCGGACGCGCCTGCGGAGGAGGACCTGCCCGTCCTGCCGGCCACGGGCCGTGGCGTGCTGGCGGGCGACTGGCACGTGGGCGTGGACCTGCGCGAGCCCTCCGTGCTGCGCGTGCAGGCGTGGCCGGGCACGGCAGCCCGCGACAGCGCCCCGATCCCGCTCGTGGTGCCGCCAGCCGGCCCGCTGGCGCTGCGCGCGCTGCGCGCGGGCAGCGACCTGGCCCACGTGGGAGGCCTGTGGCTGGCCTACGACAACGCCACGCTGGTGGCCTACGTGGAGCGCGACGAGGTCGCGGCGGCCTATGCGCCCGGCGCAGGGGCCGCGCGCGAGTCGGTGGCGGCCTGCCTCGCGCAGGACCTGCCACGCCTGCTGCGGGCGCTGGATGCGCTCGTGCCCTCGGACAGCGCCACGGCCGCCACGCTGGCGCGCGACGTGGAGCGCATGCTGGCCGAGGAGTGGCCCGGCGCCGAGCCGTGGTCGAGGCCGGCGCTGCTGGCCCGCCTGCAGCTGCTGTGCGCCCTGCCGGCCCCGCAGCGCGAGCGCATCCTGCTGCACGGGGCGCGCGCCTTGCGGGCGCAGGCACGCTGGCCCGAGCTGGTTGCGCTGCTGGCGGCCTGGATCGCTGCGCCGCCCGGCGTGCTCGAGGACTGCGCGCTCGAGGAGGGCGACGCCGAGGCGGGCATCGCGCTGCCGGTGGGGGGGCGGCTGCGGGGCGACCTGCTGGCGGCCGCCGTGCTGCGCGCGCTGCGCTCAGAGGCCGCCGCGGCCGCGGCGCTCGCGGCCCACGAGCAGGCCATGGGCCAGGCCCTCGAGGCCGCCCTGGGCGTGCCGGATGCGCGGGCCCTGCGCGAGGCCCTGCGGCGTGCGGCGGGCACGCAGGCGCGGGCGGCGGCGGAGGCCACCTTGCTGGAGCGCGCCCGGGCCGCGGGCGATGCGCTGGGCGTGGCGCGGCTGTGCGCCGACCTGCGGCTGGGGCTGGGCACGCCGGACCTCGCCGCGCGCCCCGGCTTGGTGCGTGACGCCCCTGCGGCCGCGGCCTGGCAGCGTGCGCACGAGCGGCTGGCTGCGCTGCAGTCGGCCGAGGCCGAGGCTTGGCTGGAGGCCGGCGACCTCGAGACGGCGCGTGCGCTGCTGGAGGACCTGCAGCGCCATGCCCCGGCGCAGCTGGACGCGCGCGGCCGCACGCCGGCGGCCCGCATCGCGGCCTGGCGCGCCGAGCACGGCTGGGCGCCCACGCGCGGCGGCGACCTGCGGGCGCCGCTGGCCTTCTGGCCCGCGAGCGAGGAGCCGCCCGTGCAGGACCGGCTGGGGGCCGTCACCGTGCCCAGCCTGCGCGGACCGGGCGTGGCGCGCGCCGGCGAGCGCTTCCTGCTGCTGCGCGGGCTGGAGCTGGAGGTGTGGTCGCTGGGCGCTGGGGCGCGCGTGGCCACGCTGCCCACGGGCGACCGTGGCTGGCTGGGCGGCTCGCTGCAGGACAGCGCCGCCTGGCTGCCCGAGCCGGGCGTGCGGCTGGTGCGCACGGTGGCCGGCCAGCCGGCGGACCGTTCCGGCCTGCTGGGCGGGGACTGGCTGCTGGGCTGGGGCGGCCAGCCGCTGGCCAGCACGGCCCAGCTCATGCAGTGCATCGCGCGCAGCACCCCGGGCCGGCCGGTGGCGGTGACGCGCGTGCGCGACGGCCGCCCCGAGCCCATCGAGTTCACCCCGCAGGCGCGGCCGGTGGAGGAGGCGCGTGCGCTGCTGGAGCGCGACCGCGTGTGGCTGGACGCGGCAGGCCGCGCCTGGCTGCCCACGCGCGTGGGCGTGCTGCGCGTGACGCTGGACCCGCCGTCGGCCGAGACGCTGTGGTCGCTCGACGGCCCGGGCACGCTGCTGAGGCTGGAGGTGACGGGGGGCCTTGCGCTGGCCTGCGTGCGGCGGCAGGGCACGGATGACCTGCTGGTGGCGCTCGACCTGCGCACGGGCCGCGAGCAGTGGCGCACGCCGCTGCCCGGGCGCATCGAGGTTGTCGAGGCCTGCGGCAGCGCGCTGGCGGTGGCGCTGGGCGAGCCGGGGCAGCTGCTGCTGCTGGACGCCGCCGACGGCCGCCTGCGCTGGGCCTCGCCGCTGGAGGAAGACCCCACCAACCCCTTCCGCCCGCTGGCGGCGGTGCGCGTGCCGCGCCGGGCCTGGGCCAGCACGGCGGGCCGCATGCACGTGGCTGCCGGCCGCGGCGAGGGCGTGCTGTGGAGCGTCAACAGCAGCACGCTGGCGCTGGGCCGGCTGCTGCTGCCCGCCCCGCCGCAGTTCGCCCCCGGCGTGGCCTGCGGCGCCTACGTGGCCGTCATGGCCTGGCCGCAGCAGGTGCTGCTGCTGGCCCCCGACCCGCTGGGCGAGGGCTTCGAGCGCCGCGGCATGCTCTCGCCCGGCAGCCTGCTCACCGAGCAGCCGCACCACGGCGGCCTGCTGGATGCCAACAGCCGCCTGTGCGCGTCAGGCGACACGCTCTACGTCGTGCGCTACGCCGCCCGCTGGCCGGGCAGCGCCGAGCGCGGCGTGACGGTGATGACCTTCGGGCGCATCGAGGATGACCGGCGCGGCAACCTGCGCTTCAGCCTGCTGGACCACGAGCCGCCGCTGACGCGTGCCACGGGCGAGCTGCTGCTCACGCACCTGGAGGCCACGCCCGACGGCCTGCTGGCCAGCGGCATCACGCGCCAGCCGCAGGACACGGGCCTGCACGTGCGCAGCCACCTGTGGGTGCCCAGCGCGCACGGCGGGGCGGTGGCCCCGCCCGCCACGCCCACGCCGGCGGACGTGCACCGGCGCGGGCCGGGGCGCGCGCCGCCCGCGCGGCTGGCCGGCGCGCTGCTGCTGCCC
>JBJTIJ010000322.1:0-6077 GCA_046094945.1 Planctomycetia bacterium
CTGGTCTCGGTGCTCGAGCCGCTGATGATCCTGTTCATGGGCGGCGCGGTGTTCCTCATCGTGCTGGGCCTCTTCCTGCCGCTGCTCAAGCTGATCAAGGGGCTGGACGCCTCCTTCGGCGCCTAGCGGCTGGGGCCTTGCCAGATGCTACCCCAGCGCGCGCCGGCGTCCGGCCTGCGGCGTCCTTCGCCCCGCACGGGCCAGCGCGGACGGCCCGCCTCCGGCAGGCCCGCCCGCAGGCAGCCGGCCGCGGCCCCAGCCGCTAGGCGCCGAAGGAGGCGTCCAGCCCCTTGATCAGCTTGAGCAGCGGCAGGAAGAGGCCCAGCACGATGAGGAACACCGCGCCGCCCATGAACAGGATCATCAGCGGCTCGAGCACCGAGACCAGCGCGCCCACCGCCACGTCCACTTCCTCGTCGTAGTTGTCGGCGATGCGGATGAGCATCTTGTCCAGCTCGCCCGTCTCCTCGCCCACGTCCACCATGTTGACGACGATGTCGTCCATGATGCCGCTCTCGCCCAGCGGCTCGGCGATGGTGCCGCCCTCGGAGATGGAGGCGCGCACCTTGCCCAGCGCCTCCTCCATCACCACATTGCCGGCGGTGGCGCGGCAGATGTCCAGCGCCTCCAAGATGGGCACGCCCGAGGCGATCAGGGTGCCGAAGGTGCGCGAGAAGCGCGCGACCACGACGCGCCGCACCAGCGGGCCCATGATCGGCAGGTTGAGGCGCAGGCGGTCGAAGAAGCGGCGGCCCGGGGCCGTGCGCGCCAGCGCCTTGAGGCCCATCCAGATGGCCACCAGCACGATCACGACCACTTACCTCTGGCCCACGAGGAAGTTCGATCAGGCCTGCAGGCCCTGCGTGATGGCCGGCAGCTCGCCCACGCCGGGCAGCGACTTGAACACGGTCTCGAAGCGCGGCACCACGAAGACCATGATCAGCAGCAGGATCGAGAGCGTGACCGTGAAGACCACGGCCGGGTAGACCATCGCGCCCTTGATCTTCTTGCGCAGGCGCTGCGACTTCTCCATGAAGCCGGCCAGGCGCTGCAGGATGGTGTCGAGCACGCCGCCGGCCTCGCCGGCCTTGACCATGTTGACGTACAGGCCATCGAAGACGTTGGGGTGCTTGGCCATGCTCTCGGAGAGCGGCGAGCCCGACTCCACGTCCTCGGTGACCTCCACGAGCACGTTCTTGAACGGCCCCTTGGGCATCTGGCCCTCGAGGATCTTGAGGCTGCGCACGATGGGCAGGCCGGCATCCTGCAGCGTGCTCAGCTGCGTGGTGAAGGTGGTCAGGGCCTTGACGCTCACGCTGCCCTTGGTGCTGCCGCGCTTGGGCGCCTCGGCGCCACCGCCGCCGGCAGCCGGCGCGCCACGGCCGGGCCCGGCGCCACCGGCACCACCCTTGCTCCCGACGGGGACCTTCGGCATGCGTCTCGTCTCCCTGCGCCCCGGGGGGCGCGTGCGGCCGGCTCGCGCCTAGCCCATGGTCTCGCGGATGACTTCCTCGACGGTGGTCACGCCATCGAAGATGGCCAGGAGTCCCGACTCGCGCAAGGTCCGCATGCCCTCGCGGCGGGCCTGCTCGCGCAGCTGGTCGGCGCTGGCGCCGTCCAGCACCAGCTGGCGGATCGGCTCCGAGAAGCGCAGGATCTCGAACAGCGCCGTGCGGCCCTTGTAGCCGGTGCCGTTGCAGGTGCGGCAGCCGCGCCCGTAGGCGAAGCGCTTGCCCTGCAGGTCCTCGGGGCGCAGGTCGAGCTCGACGAGGACTTCCTGCCCGGGCTCGTAGGCTACCTTGCACTCGCGGCACACGGTGCGCACGAGGCGCTGGGCGACCACGGCCTCGACCGTGGCCGAGATCAGGAAGGCCTCGATGCCCAGGTCCATGAGGCGCGTGACGGCCTGCGGCGCGTCGTTGGTGTGCACCGTGCTGAACACCACGTGGCCGGTGAGCGCGGCTTCCACGGCGATCTGCGCCGTGTCCAGGTCGCGGATCTCGCCCACCAGGATCATGTCCGGGTCCTGGCGCAGGATGCTGCGCAGGCACGACGAGTAGGTGACGCCGATCTCCTCGTTGACCTGGATCTGCACCACGCCCTCGAGCTCGTACTCGACGGGGTCTTCGGTGGTGATGATCTTCACGCCCACGTCGTTGGCGTAGTTGAGGCACGAGTACAGCGTGGTGGTCTTGCCGCTGCCGGTGGGGCCCGTCACCAGCACGATGCCGTGCGGCAGGCCGATGAAGCGCTTGATGGCCTCCATCTCGTTCTCGCGCAGGCCCACCTGCGAGATGTCCAGCGAGACCACCGAGCGGTCCAGCACGCGGATCACGCACGACTCGCCGTACATGGTGGGCAGCGTGCTCACGCGCAGGTCCACCGGTCGGCCGGCGATGCCGATCTCGATGCGGCCGTCCTGCGGCAGGCGCGTCTCGGCGATGTCCAGGCCAGCCATCACCTTGACGCGGCTGATCAGCGGCATGGCCAGGTGCACCGGCGGCGCCTCCAGCTCGTAGAGCGCGCCGTCGACGCGGTAGCGGATCTTGAAGTCGCCGTCGAAGGGCTCGAGGTGGATGTCGCTGGCGCGGTCGCGGATGGCCTGGAACAGGATGTACTGCAGCAGCTTGATGACCGGCGGCGAGTTGGCCATCGACTCGGCATCGGCGAGGTCAGGCCCCTCGCCGCGGCGCCCCCCGCCGGAGGCCGGGCCCATGTTGGCCACCACCTCCTGCACCAGCGACTTCATGGCGTCCTGCGCCGTGCCGTAGGCGCGCTCGATGGCCTCCTTGAGCTGCCCCTCGGGGGCCAGCACGCCCTCCACCTCGCCGCCCGTGAGGAAGCGCAGGTCGTCGAGCACCGTGGCGTTGGCCGGGTTGGACAGCGCCACCACCAGCTTGTCGCCCTCGCGCCGCACCGGCAGCACGCTGAACATGCGCGCCGTGTTGGCGTCGATGGCCTGCGTGAGCTCCGGCGGCACCCGGAGGGTGCTCAGGTCGACGATCTCGAAGCCGCCCTGGCGGGCCAGGCCCTGCTGGAGCTGGTCCTCGCTGATGTGCTTGAGGCGCACGAGGATGGCGCCGATGAGGCCGCCCTCCTTCTTCTGGACGCTGAGCGCCTCCTGGATCATGCCCTCGTGGCAGATCTTCATCTCCTTGAGCACCTGGCCCAGGAGCTTCTTCTGTCGGGCGTAGCGGTAGGGCTGGCTCATGGGGATCTCGCCTAGGCGGGTAGCCCGAGCTTCTCGCGCAGGCTGCGCGGGTTCTGGCACTTGAGCAGCATCTCCTCCTGGGAGATCTTGCCGCCCTTGTGCAGCTCCCAGAGGTGGTCGTCGAGCAGCACCATGCCCAGCTGGCGGCCCGTCTGGATGGCGCTGGGGATCTTGAAGGTCTCGTTCTTGCGGATGTGGTTCTCGATGCCCGGCGTCATCACCATCGTCTCGAAGCCGGCCACCACGCCCTTGCCGTCGGCGCGCGGCATCAGCACCTGGCTGATCACCGCGATCAGGGCCACCGAGAGCTGCACGCGCACCTGCTCCTGCTGCTCGGGCGGGAACTGGTCGATGATGCGGTCCACGGTGCGCGCCGCGCCGGTGGTGTGCAGCGTGCCCATCACGAGGTGGCCCGTCTCGGCGGCCGTGATGGCGGTGGAGATGGTCTCCAGGTCGCGCATCTCGCCCAGCAGGATCACGTCCGGGTCCTCGCGCAGCGCGCGGCGGATGGCCTCGCTGAAGGTGGGCACGTCGCTGCCCACCTCGCGCTGGTTGACGATCGACTTCTTGTGGTCGTGGTAGTACTCGATCGGGTCCTCGATCGTGATGATGTGCAGGTCACGCTCGCGGTTGAGGTAGTCCACCATCGTGGCCAGCGTGGTGGTCTTGCCCGAGCCCGTGGGGCCGGTCACCAGCAGCAGGCCGCGCGGGCGGTCGAGCAGGCTCACCACCGAGGTGCTCAGGCCGATCTGCTCGAAGGTGAGCAGCCGGCTGGGGATCAGGCGGCAGACCATGGCGTCATGGCCCTTCTGCCGGAAGCATGCCACGCGGAAGCGCGCCTTCTCGCCGTGCGCGTAGCCGAAGTCGGCGCTGCCCACGCGGCGCAGCTCCTCGCGCTTCATGGGCGGGATGATCTGCTCGATGAGCGCCGTCACCTCGTCGTCGGTCAGCGGCGGGTGCGTCAGGTTCTGCAGGGCGTCCGAGCGGCGCACGCAGGGCGGGCGGCCCACCGTGAGGTGCAGGTCGGAGGCGTTGGCCTCGACCATGATGTCGAACAGACGGAAGATGTCGGCGCCCGTCAGCGGCATGGGGTGGGGAGCTCCTGGCGTGGGTCGCGTGCGGGGCGCAGGGCAGCGGCTAGCCCGCCCCGGCCTTGATCTCATCGATGCTGTCGGCGTGGCCGGCCACCGAGAGGATCTCCTCGATGGTGGTCTGGCCGGCCAGCACCTTGCGGATGCCGTCCTCGCGCAGGCTCTTGAGGCCGCCGGTGAGGCGCGCCTGGTCGCGGATGGCCATCGTGCTCTGGCCGCGGTAGGTGGCCTCGCGCGTGAGCGGGTCCATCGTGAACAGCTCGAAGATGCCCAGGCGGCCCTTGTAGCCCTCGAAGCGGCACTCGCGGCAGCCCACCGCGCGGTAGAGGGTCTGGCCCTCGAGCTCGCGCGCCGTCAGGCCCACCGCGTGCAGCAGCGAGGGGGCCGGGTCCACCAGCGGCTGGCGGCAGGTCAGGCACAGGCGGCGCACCAGGCGCTGGGCCATCACGGCCATCACGGCCGTGCTCACGAGGAAGGGCTTGACGCCCATGTCCACCAGGCGCGTGAGCGCGCTGGGCGCGTCGTTGGTGTGCAGCGTGGAGAACACCAGGTGGCCCGTGAGCGAGGCCTGGATGGCGATCTCGGCCGTCTCCTTGTCGCGGATCTCGCCCACCAGGATGATGTTGGGCGCCTGGCGCAGCATGGCGCGCAGGATGCGCGCGAAGGTGAGCCCGATGTTGTGGCGCACCTCGCTCTGGTTGATGCCGGCGAGGTTGTACTCGACCGGGTTCTCGGCCGTGATGATCTTGACGTTGGGCTTGTTGAGCTTCTTGAGCGCGGCGTACAGCGTGGTCGTCTTGCCCGAGCCCGTGGGGCCGGTGACCAGGAAGATGCCGTTGGGGCGCTTGATGATGCGCTCGAAGCGCTCGCGGTCCTCGCCCACGAAGCCCAGGATGTCGAGGTCGACCAGGCCGGCCTCGCGGTCCAGGATGCGCATGACCAGCGACTCGCCGGCCGTGGCGGGCACCAGCGACACGCGCAGGTCGATGGGCCGGCCCAGCAGGCGCACGTTGATGCGGCCGTCCTGCGGCTTGCGGTGCTCGGCGATGTCCATGCGCGCCAGCACCTTGCAGCGCGCGATCACGGGCCCGCTGAGCTCGCGGTCCAGGCTGCGCGCCTCGTAGCACACCCCGTCCACGCGGTAGCGCACGCGCAGGCGCTCGGCCATGGGCTCGATGTGGATGTCCGAGGCGCGGCTGGCCAGGGCTTCCTCGAGGATCTCGTTGACGAGCCGGATCACCGGCGCGTCGGGCGAGTCCTCCTCCTTCTTGCCGCCCTTGCCCGCCGCACCCGGGCGCGACTCGACGCGCTCGCCCAGCCCGTAGGCCTCGGCGCGCGCATTGGCCAGCGCCGAGGTGGAGGTGAGCGCGAACACCACCTCGCGGTTGAGGGCGAAGC
Organism: Planctomycetia bacterium; assembly: GCA_046094945.1. Classification (GTDB taxonomy): domain Bacteria; phylum Planctomycetota; class PLA2; order PLA2; family JAEUHO01; genus CAXQZU01. The sequence goes on from JBJTIJ010000322.1 coordinate 5,701, forward strand.
GGATGTCGTCCACCGCCAGCGCCGCCATCGGGTTGTCGGTGGCCAGGATCAGCTTGCCTTCCTGCACCTTGACCGGCACGACGTTGAAGTCGTTGACCACCTTCTTGGGCACCAGCGCGGCCACCTGCGGCGAGATCTTGGCGCGCGAGAGGTCGACGAAGGGCAGGCGGTGCTGGCGGCACAGGGCCCGCGCCAGCTGCGTGTCGTCCACGAAGCCCAGCTCGACCATGGCCTGGCCCAGGCCGGTGCCCGGCTTCCGCTTCTGGTGCTCCTGGGCTTCCTTGACCTTGCGGTCGTCCACCAGCCCCATCTCGAGGAGCACCTGGGCCAGCTGGGTTTCGTCGGGCGACATGCGGGGGCGCGGGCCCTGTGCCGCC
>JBJTIJ010000323.1:0-4886 GCA_046094945.1 Planctomycetia bacterium
CGCTCACGCCCTGCGCACGGCCCCGGCCGTCGCGTGCTCGCCGGCCCGGCGCGCATGGCGGCGCGCCTGCCGGCGCATCGTCCCGCTCCGCTTCCCGCCCTGCCTCCCGCTCTGCCTCCCGCTCTTCTTCCCACGGGGCTCGCATGCAGGTTGCCACCTGGAACGTCAACAGCATCCGCCAGCGCCAGGAGCGCGTGCTGGCGTGGGCCGGCCGGCATGGGCCCGACCTGCTGGCGCTGCAGGAGACCAAGGTCCCCGACGAGGACTTCCCGCGCGCGGCCTTCGAGGCTGCTGGCTGGCAGGTGGCCTGCTTCGGCCAGCGCACCTACAACGGCATGGCCTTCCTCGCGCGCCAGCCGCTGGCCGACGTGCAGCGCGGCCTGCCCGGCGAGGCTCCCGACGCCCAGCGCCGGCTGCTGGCCGCCACGCTGGGGGGCGTGCGCGTGGTGAACGTCTACGTGCCCAACGGCGAGGCCGTGGACAGCGAGAAGTTCGCCTACAAGCTCGAGTGGCTGGCGCGGCTGGAGCGCTACCTCGCCGGCGAGCTCGCGCGCGGCCTGCCGCTGCTGCTGCTGGGCGACTTCAACATCGCCCCCGAGGACCGCGACGTGCACGACCCCGAGGCCTGGCGCGGGCAGGTGCTGTTCCACCCGCGCGAGCACGCCGCGCTGGCGCGCCTGTGCGCGCTGGGCCTGAGCGACCTCTACCGCCAGCACCACGCCGAGGCCGGCCGCTACACGTGGTGGGACTACCGCGGCCTGGCCTTCCCCAAGGACCGCGGCCTGCGCATCGACCTCGTGCTGGGCAACGCGGCCGCCGCCGCGCGCTGCACGGCCTGCGACATCGACCGCGAGGAGCGCAAGGGCGAGAAGCCCAGCGACCACGTGCCCGTGCGGGTGACCCTGCGCGACGGGGCCTAGGCCGGGGGCCAGGACGGCGGCCAGGCCCGGGGCGGGCCGGCAGGGCGCCCGCCGCCCAGCCCGTGCGCGGCCAACAGGGCGCGCAGGCCGCAGCCCATGGCCCTGCGGGGCCGGTGTTCAGCCCGGCCGGCCGGCCAGCCGATAGGGGAAGGACCCGACCCGGGCGGGCTCCCCATGCCCACGCTGCGCCCGCTCGCCTCGCTGGTGGCCCTCGTGCTGCTGCCCCTGCTGGCGGCCTGCGGCGGCGGCGGCGGATCGGGCGGCGGCGTCCTGCCCCCGCCCAGCGACCCGGGCACGATGTCCTCGGCCGAGCTGGCCTATGCGCAGGAGGTGCTGCGCCTCGTGAACGTGGAGCGGGCCAACAACGGCCTCTCGGCGCTGCAGTGGCACGAGCAGGCCTCGCAGGTGGCCTACGCGCACGACGTGGACATGGACGTGCGCAACTTCTTCAGCCACATCAACCCCAGCGGCCAGGACCCCCTGGACCGCGTGGTGGCGGCCGGCATCACGGGCTTCAGCTCGGTGGGCGAGAACATCGCCCGCGGGCAGTCCTCGCCGGCCGAGGTGATGTCGGCCTGGATGAACTCCACCGGCCACCGCGCCAACATCCTCAACTCCGGCTACACGCACCTGGGCGTGGGCGTGCACGCGGCGGGCGACATCTGGTGGACGCAGGTGTTCCTGGGCCTGCGCTAGTTCGCACGCGCGCAGCCTGCTGCACTGGGCGGGCCACGGATGGCCTCCCGCGGGAGGCCGGCCGCGTGCAGCAGGACGCGTGCACCGGGCCGGCTGTGACGGAGCGCCTGTGACAGGCAGCTTGCGACGGGCCCCATGGGCGCCGGCGGGCTGTTGCGCCGGCCGAGGCTGGCTGGGGTCCCCCCGGGGAAGGTGCGCGGCGCGCCCCCCGGCGTAGCATAGGCGACACACGCGCCCCGGTGGGGCGCCCTTCCTGCCCCGGAGCCCGCATGACCGTCGCCAAGCTGCTCTCGTTCCGTGGTGCCCTCCTCGCCCTGGCTGCGGCCGGGCTGCTGGGTGGCACCTCGCTGTCCGCCCGCGCCGAGGACCCCGCCGCGGAGGCCCACGAGGCCGAGATCCCGTGGGTGAAGGACTGGGCCAAGGCCACGGCCCAGGCCAAGGCCGAGGGCAAGGACCTGCTCATCGACTTCACCGGCAGCGACTGGTGCGGCTGGTGCGTGAAGCTGGAGGGCGAGGTGTTCGCCCACGCCGCCTTCCTCGAGAAGGCCACCAAGGACTTCGTCTTCGTGTTCCTCGACTTCCCGCGCGGCGCCGAGCCCAAGAAGGCGGTGGTCGACCCGGCCATGAACGAGAAGCTCAAGGAGGCCTACGGCGTGCAGGGCTTCCCCACGATCATCCTGGCCAACGCCGAGGGCCTGCCCTACGCGCGTACGGGCTACCAGGAGGGCGGCCCCGAGGGCTACCTGACGCACCTGGCCGACCTGCGCTCGAAGGGCGCGGCCATCAAGACGCTGGCTGCCAAGGGCAAGACCGACGCGGCCGCCTTCAAGGCCGGCTTCCCGGCGCTGGCCGAGGCGGGCTTCCTCACGCACCCCGACTGGACCTGGACGCTGGGCCAGGCCGAGAAGGCCGACGCCGACGGCTCGCTGGGCTTCAAGGCCATCGTCGAGCGCGAGCGCGCGGCGCAGCGCAGCAAGGCCGAGGAGGCCGAGATCGCCAAGTTCTTCAAGGGCAAGCGCAGCAAGGCCGAGATCGACTGGGAGGCCGTGCACGCGCTGCTCAAGGCCAGCAAGGACCTCAGCGGCCAGGCGCTGCTGCAGCTGGCCGCGATGACGGCCGACTGGCTGCACGAGAACGGCCGCCACGCCGAGGCCAAGGCCATGTACGCGCTGCCGCTGCGCGACCCCGAGCTGGCGGGCCAGGAGCAGCTCAAGCAGGCCCTCGAGGAGCGCATGAAGGCCTGTGACGAGGCCGCGGCCAAGCCCGCCGACGCCCCCAAGGAGGGCGAGGCCAAGTAGCCCCGCCCCACGCCGGCCGGCGCGCCCCGTGCGCGCCTGGCCTCACGCGGGCCCGCCGGGTGCGTCCCGGCGGGCTCGCTTCGTCTCGGGAGCGCCCGCGTGCGGCGCGGCGGCAGGTGCTGGCGCAGGCGCCGCGGCAGGGGCGGGGCGCGGCTGGGCTGCGGCGGCCAGGAACAGGTCGCGCAGGCGGCGCGCCGTGGCCGGCCCGTGGCCCGCGTAGTGGTTGTTGGCGTAGACGAGGCTCTTGACGCCGCGGTCCATGAGGCGCACCAGCAGGCGCGCCCAGCGCTCCAGCCGCGGGCCCTGGTCGAGCACCTCGCGGCCCCAGCTGTGGGTGACCTTCTCGATGGCCTCGCGGTCGCCCAGCAGGCGCACGTAGCACAGCGGGCCCGTCACCGGGTCCATGCGCGCCTCCACCTCGTCGCCGTGCGGCATCCAGGCCTGGTCGACCAGCACGAGGATGTCGCCGCGCCGGGCCAGCACCTCGCGCAGCGCCGGCGTCACCCAGGCCTTGTTGCGCACCTCCACGCCGTAGGTGAATCCCGGCCGCGGCAGGTCGCGCAGGAAGCGGTCCAGCCGCTCCAGGAAGGGGCCCGCCGAGGGGAAGGCCTCGCGGTTGAAGTACGGGAACTGCAGCACCAGCGGGCCCAGCCGCGGGCCCAGCCGCCGCATGCGCTCCAGGAAGGTGTCGCGCACCTCGTAGGTGGCGTCCGGGTCGAGCACCAGCCGCCCGTCGGGCCGCGGCCCGCTGCCGCCGTGCACGATGCTGCGCGGGAACTTGGCGCACAGCAGGAAGCCCTCGGGGGTCTTCTCGGCCCAGCCGTCCACCGTGCGCGCGGCCGGCAGCGCGTACCAGGTGCTGTCCACCTCGACCGTGTCGAAGATGCGCGCGTAGTGGGCCAGCATCGCGCTGGCCTCGGTGCCCGGCGGGTAGAAGGGCCCGACCCAGTCCTCGCTGCTGAACGACGAGGTGCCCAGGCGCAGCGGCGCCTGCGGCGCGTAGGGCTCGAGGCTGGCGAGGGCGCGCACGCTCATGCGCCCATCGTGCGCGAAGCGGCGCGCGAGGGGAACGGCGCGCGCGCCCGACCGGCCTGCCGGGCGCGTCCTAGCGGCGCCGGCCCGGCGTGTGCACCGCGCCGCCGCGGTAGGTGCTCGGGTAGCGCGGGCTGGGCACGTAGTACGGGCGCGGGTAGGCGTACGGGTAGCCGTAGGGGTAGGCGTACGGGTACGGGTAGGTGCGCACGCCGCTCGACCAGCCGAAGCCGACGCCGAACCAGCTGCGCGAGCCCACGCTGTAGGTGGTGCTGCCGTAGGCGTAGCCGTAGGGCGCCACGTAGGTGGGCGGGTAGGCGTAGCCGTAGCTGCCGTAGGTCACCGTGGCCGCGCCCACCACGTAGGGGGCCGCGGGGTAGGGCACCACCACCGGCGGGGCCGCCACCGGCACGCAGGTCACCGTCGGCGTGGCGTAGGCCGGGCGTCCGCTGTAGCCGAGGTGCGCGCCGTGGCTGGTGTAGGTGGGCATGCACGCCACGTAGGTGACCGGGCGCCACCACGCCACGGGCAGGCACTGCGGCGCGCAGGTGGCGGGCGTGCAGTAGCCCACGCGGTAGGGGCCGTAGGCCGGCGCGCAGGTGCCCACGCCGATGCCAAAGCCGATGTCGATGTCGGCCGACGGCGTGCCGGCGAGGCCCGCAGGCTGCGTGGGCAGCGCATGCGCTGCGGGGCTGGCGAGCAGGGCGGCCACGAGGCCGCCGGCGAGGGCGAGCACGAGGGCAGGGCGCATCGATTCCTCCAGCGCGGGCGAGGGAGGGCCCGCGTCCCTGGTGCGGCCCATGGCCGGCGCAACGACCCGCACAGCGACCGAGTCTACCGCTCGTGGCGGGGGACGGGTGGCGGGTAGCCGGTGGCCGGTTACGCGAGGCGGTGCGCCGCGGCGGCCGCCTGCGGAGGCCGTGCGGGCCGCGGGTGGTGC
>JBJTIJ010000324.1:0-8516 GCA_046094945.1 Planctomycetia bacterium
GTCGGGGAAGAAGGCCAGCTCCACGCCCGCCCGCGTGCACTCGGGGGCCACGAAGGAGCAGACCTCCTCCAGCACGCGGTTGAGGTCGGCCTCGCGCAGGTCCAGCCGGCGGATGCCCGCGTAGCGCAGGAAGTCCTCGAGGATGGAGGAGAGCCGCCCCACCTCGCTGCGCACCGAGCGCAGGCGCCGGGCCGTGCGCCGCGCGCGCTCGTCGCCCTCGCCCTCGGGCCAGTCCTCCTCCAGCAGCTGCAGCGTCATGCTCATGGCCGAGAGCGGGTTGCGGATCTCGTGCACGAGGCCGCCGGCGACGGCGCCCAGGAACGCAAGGCCCTGGGTGGTGGGCTGGTCGGGGGAACGCTCCTCCATGGCAGCCCAAGCCTACGCCCGCCCGCCACGGCCGGGCATGGATGGCGGCCCCGGCTGGCCGCGGCTCCCCCGGCTGGTAGGGTCACGCGCATGCCCACCGAGGTGCTGCACGTCCTGGACCGCCAGATCCAGGCCGCCGAGCTCGAGCGCGCGGGCGCGATCCTGCGCGCGGGGGGCCTCGTGGCCTTCCCCACCGAGACGGTCTACGGCATCGCCGTGTCGGCCGAGCTGCCGGAGGCCGTCGAGCGCCTCTACGCGCTCAAGGGCCGCCCCAGCAGCAAGCCCATGACGATGATGGTGGCCGACGTGGCCCCGGTCGTGGCGCGCTGCCCGGCGCTGCCCGCCGCCGCCAAGGCGCTCATGCGCCGCTTCTGGCCCGGCCCGCTCACGCTGGTGGTGCCCGACGCCGAGGGCCGCATGCAGGGCTTCCGCCTGCCGGCCAGCCCGCTGGCCCGCGGGCTGGTGCGCGCCGCCGGCGTGCCGCTGCTGGTGCCCAGCGCCAACCTCTCGGGCCAGCCCGAGGCCACGACGGCCGAGGAGGTGCTGCGCCAGCTGCCCGAGGGCCTCGACCTCGTCATCGACGGCGGCCCCACCGAGGGCGGCGTGCCCAGCAGCGTGGTGCAGGTGACCGAGGCGGGCGTGAGCGTGCTGCGCGAGGGCGCCATCCCCGAGGAGCGCATCCTGATGCGCCACGGGGCCACGATCCTGTTCGTCTGCGAGGGCAACACCGACCGCAGCCCGCTGGCGGCCGCCATCCTGGTGCGCCGCCTCTCGCAGCACCTGGGCGTGCCGGAGGAGGCGCTGGCAGCGAAGGGCTACCGCGTGCTCAGCGCCGGCGTCTCGGCCGAGGAGGGCCGCCCGGCCTCGCGCGACGCGCAGCGCACCGCGCGCGAGTGGGAGCCCGAGCCGCTGGACCTCTCCGGCCACGTGGCCCACCGCCTCACCTCGCGCATGACCGAGGAGGCCTCGCGCATCTTCTGCATGGAGCGCACGCAGCGCGACCAGATCCTGGCCTTCTTCCCCCACCGCGAGCGCGACGTGCTGCTGCTCGACCCCGAGGGCCGCGACGTGCCCGACCCGGCCGGGCAGGGCATGGCCGAGTACCGGCGCCTGGCGCGCCGGCTGGACGCCGTGGCCGCGCTGCTGGTGGGCGGCGTGGTGCAGGCCGGCGCCTAGGCCGACGAGGAGGCACGCATGCGCATCGCCATCGCCAGCGACCACGCCGCCGTGGCCGAGCGCCAGGCGCTGGCCGAGGCCTGCAGCAAGGCCGGCCACCAGGTGGCCGACCTGGGCTGCCCGCCCGGGGCCTCGGTGGACTACCCCGACATGGCCGTGAAGGTGGCGCACGCCGTGGCCAGCGGCGATGCCGAGTGCGGCATCCTGCTGTGCGGCACGGGCATCGGCGTCTCGATCGCCGCCAACAAGGTGCCGGGCGTGCGCGCCGCGCTGGTGCACGACGAGTTCACGGCCGAGATGTCGCGCCGCCACAACGATGCCAACGTGCTGTGCATGGGCGCGCGGCTGCTGTCGGTGCACGCCATGCAGCGGCTGGCCGAGCGCTGGCTGGCCACGCCCTTCGAGGGCGGGCGCCACGCCGGGCGCGTGGACAAGCTGCGGGCGCTGGACGGCAGCGCCGGCGGCTGCTGCGGCGGCTAGGCCTGTCGTCCCGGCCGCGGCCACCGCCCACAGCCCACAGCCCAATAGCCCACAGTCCACCGCCCAGCAGCCCACAGTCCACCGCCCGCATGCCACCGCCCACCGCCCTCCAGCGCGGGCCGAAGCGGGACGCGCCGGGGCCGGCGGGCTACAAGGGGCGGGTTACCGGAGGTTGACGCGTGCAGGTGGCCGTGGTCCGCGAGAGTGCGCCGGGCGAGACGCGCGTGGCGCTCACGCCCGAGGTGGCCCAGCGCCGGGTGAAGGCCGGCCACGGCGTGCGCGTCGAGCAGGGCGCCGGCGAGCGGGCCGGGCACCTCGACGCCGCCTACGAGGCCGTGGGCGCACGCGTGGCCGCGGGCCCCGGCTGGCTGCAGGGCGTGGACGTGCTGCTGGGCGTGCAGCCGCCCGAGCCCGCCTCGCTGGAGGCCGTGCCCGCCGGCACGCTGCTGGTGTCGTTCCTGCTGCCCTCCCAGAACGCGCCGCTGGTGCGCGCGCTGTGCGCGCGGGGGCTGTCGATGTTCGCCCTCGACCTGGTGCCGCGCCTCACGCGCGCGCAGTCCATGGACGCGCTCTCCTCGATGAGCACGGTGGCCGGCTACCGGGCGGCGCTGCTGGCCGCGCAGCACCTCGGGCGCTTCTTCCCCATGCTGATGACCGCCGCCGGCACCATCCCGCCGGCGCGCGTGCTGGTGATCGGCGCCGGCGTGGCCGGCCTGCAGGCCATCGCCACCGCGCGCCGCCTGGGCGCCATCGTGGAGGCCTACGACGTGCGCCCCGAGGCGCGCGAGCAGGCCCGCAGCCTGGGCGCCACGGCCATCGAGGTGGACGTGGGCGAGAGCGGCACGGGCGAGGGCGGCTACGCGCGCAAGCTCAGCGCCGAGGCCGAGGCACGGCTGGCCGCCCGGCTGGCCGAGCGCGTCAAGGCCGCCGATGCGGTCATCACGACGGCGCTGGTGCCCGGCAAGCCGGCGCCGCGGCTGATCGACGAGGCCACCGTGCGCGGCATGCGCCCGGGCGCCGTCGTGGTGGACCTCGCGGCCGAGACGGGCGGCAACTGCGCGGGCACCGAGGCCCACCGCGTGGTGGTCAAGCACCACGTCACGCTGGTGGGCACCTGCAACCTGCCGGCCACCATGGCCGCCGACGCCAGCCGCATGCTGGCCAAGAACATGCACGAGATCCTCAAGCACCTCACGCCGCCCCCGCCCGCCGGGGGCCAGCCGGCCGCCACGGGCGTGCACCTGGACGTGCAGGACGAGATCACCGCCGGCGCGCTGGCCGTGCTGCGCCGCGAGGCGCGCCACCCGGCCGTGAAGGCCGCGCTGGGCGCCGGGGAGCGCGCATGAGCCCGGGCCTCTCCCCGCTGCTGGCCATGGCCTCGGGCCTGGACACGCTGTTCATCTTCGTGCTCTCCACCTTCGTGGGCTTCGAGGTGATCCGCCGCGTGCCCACGCTGCTGCACACGCCGCTGATGTCGGCCGGCAACGCCATCTGCGGCATCATCCTCGTGGGCGCCATCCTCGTGGCGGCCCACGCCGAGGGCACGCTGGAGGTGGCACTGGCGGTGGCCTCGGTGGGCCTCTCCACCGTCAACGTGGTGGGCGGCTTCCTCGTCACCGACCGCATGCTGAAGATGTTCAGGCCGCGCGAGCCGGGCCCGGCGCGCGACGCGCGCAGCACGGGGGAGGGCGCGTGAGCCACGACCTCGCCCGCCTGCTGTACCTGCTGGCCAGCGTGCTCTTCATCCTGGGCCTGCGGGCCATGAGCAGCCCCAAGGCCGCGCGCGGCGGCAACCTGATGTGCATGCTGGCCATGGCGCGGGCCGTCGGGGTGGCGCTCGTGTCGGTGCTGCTGCCCGAGGCCGGCCACGGCATCGAGGCCGCGCGCGCCGGCTGGATCGTGGGCGCCATGGCACTGGGCTCGCTGGCCGGCTGGCTGCTGGCCACGCGCATCGAGATGACGGCCATGCCGCAGATGGTGGCGCTGCTGCACGGCCTGGGCGGCCTGGCCGCGGCGCTGGTGTCGGTGGCCGAGGCACGCACCTACGGCGCCGGGGCCTCGCTGGCCCAGACGCTGGTGACCGGCGTGGGCGGCGTGCTGCTGGGCGCGGCCACCTTCGCCGCCAGCATGGGCGCCTTCGCCAAGCTGCAGGGACTGGTGAGCGGCGCGCCGCTCACCTTCCGCGGCCAGCGCACGGTGAACCTGCTGCTGCTGGCTGCCGCGCTGGCCTGCTGCGGCCTCTACAGCCACGACCCGGCGCAGTCCGGCTGGCTGATGCTGGCGCTCTGCCTCTCGCTGGCCTTCGGCCTGCTCTTCGTGGCCCCCATCGGCGGCGCCGACATGCCGGTGGTGCTGGCGCTGCTCAACGCCTCGGGCGTGGCCGGCTCGGCGGCCGGCTACGTGCTGGGCAACGACGTGCTGGTGGTGGCCGGGGCGATGGTGGGCTCCAGCGGCGTGATCCTGAGCGTGATCATGTGCAAGGCCATGAACCGCTCGCTGGGCAACGTGCTGTTCGGGGCCTTCGGCGCCGAGGCGGGCGAGGCGGCCGGCGACGCCCCGCAGCGCAGCGTGAAGAGCTACACGCCGCTGGACGCTGCCGTGCTGCTGGGCAACGCGCGCAGCGTGATCATCGTGCCCGGCTACGGCCTGGCCGTGGCGCAGGCCCAGCACGTGGTCAAGGAGCTCACCGACCTGCTCGAGCGGCGTGGCGCCGACGTGAAGTTCGCCGTGCACCCGGTGGCCGGGCGCATGCCCGGCCACATGAACGTGCTGCTGGCCGAGAGCAACGTGCCCTACGCGCAGCTGCTCGACATGGAGGAGGTCAACCCCATGTTCGAGAGCGCCGACGTGGCGCTGGTGGTGGGCGCCAACGACGTGGTCAACCCGGTGGCGCGCACCGACCGCAGCAGCCCCATCTACGGCATGCCCATCCTGGACGCCGACAAGGCCCAGAACGTGATCATCCTCAAGCGCAGCCTGGCCTCGGGCTTCGCCGGCATCGACAACCCGCTCTTCTACGCCGACAAGACCATGATGCTCTTCGGCGACGCCAAGAAGACGCTCATGGCGCTGGTGACCGAGCTCAAGGCCGGCTAGCGGCGCAGGCGGCGCATCACCCGGCCCCACGTGCCGGGCTGGTCGGGGTCGTAGTCGGCCATCGACTGCGCGTCGTGCTGCAGCAGGGCGGCGGCCGCCGCCGCGCGCACCTCGCGCGCCGGGTCGTCGAGGCGCTCGATGGCCAGCGGGGCCAGCCCGGCCTCGCCGTCGGAGGCCACGGCCTCCAGCAGCGCCACGCGCAGCGCCGGGTCGGGGGCGGCGGCCAGCGCCTGCAGCCTGCCCTGCGGCAGCGTGCGCAGCAGGCGCAGCCGGCCCGCCTCGGCCAGCGCCAGCGCCTGCCCGGGGCCGGCGACGCTGCACAGCAGGCGCAGCTCGGGGTGGCCCGCGACCACGCGCGCCAGCGCCGCGGCCCGCAGCACGCCTGCTGCGGCCTCGCCCGCGGGCAGGGCCTCGAGCGCCTCGGCCAGCTCGGCACGCAGCCCCTGCGCGTCGGCCACGGCCAGCAGCGCCCGCGCCAGGCGCTCCACCTCGGCGGCCACGGGCGCCGGCGCGCGGCGCGCCGCGTCCCATGCCGCCAGCGGCTGGGCCAGCGCGCCCGTGCCCGGGGCGTCGCAAGGCGGCAACGGCCCCAGCCAGGCGGGCCAGGCCGGCCAGGCCTCGCCGCCGGCCGAGCCCGGCGCGGGCGGCGCGCCGTTGGCATGCGCGGCAATGCGCGCCGCGAGCGCGTCGAGCTCATCGCGCTCGGGGCCCGGCGGCAGCACCTCGCGCGCCGCCTCCAGCACGCGCCGGGCGCGCGCGCAGCGGCCCAGCGCCAGCAGCGAGAGCGCGTGCGCCCCGGCAGCCGGCCCGCGCCGCGACCAGCCGGGCACGCCGTCGGGCAGCGCCTCGGCCGCAGCGGCCTCGCGCAGCGCCTCCACGCGCAGCCGCTGCGCCGTGTCCGCCTCGCCGGCCCGCGCCGCGCGCCCGGCCTGCGCCAGCCGGCTGCGCACGCTGCCCTCGGCCGCCTCGCGCGCGGTGCGTGCGCGGCGCCAGGCCAGCGCCTGGTCGCCCGGCAGCCGGTCCAGCGCCAGGCTGTAGCGCTCGGCGGCGCGCCCCAGCAGGGCGTGGCGCTCGGCTGGGGCCTGCTGGGCCGCGATGCGCTCGGCCAGCGCCTCCAGCGCACGGCCCTCCAGGCCCAGCAGGCAGCCCTGCGCGCGCCGCGGCCAGTCGGCCGCGCCCGCCCCGGCGCCCAGCGGGGCGGGCGCGGCGGCCGGGCGCGCCTGCGCCAGCCGCACCAGCAAGGCCAGCGTGTCGGCCAGGTACGAGGTGCTCACGCCGCGCGGCGTGGCATGGAACTCGGGCCACGGGTCGCGGTCGGTCACGGCGCGGTCCGAGAGGCCGGGCTCCACGCCCGCCATGGCGCGCAGGGTGCGCCCCTCGCCCACGCAGGCCGCCTCCAGCGTGGCGAGGTCGGCGTAGCCGGCCTCGGCCAGGTGCGCGCGCGCCGCGGCGAAGCGCCGCTCGACCTCCTCGCGCGAGGGCGCCGCGGCACCCTTGCGGCCCACCAGGGCCGTGCTCTGCTCGAAGAACCAGATGCTGGCATCGGGGAACTCGGCCAGGAAGGCGCGCAGCAACGCGTCGTACAGGCCCACGCGCATGGCGTGCACGGGCACCCACTGGCACAGCACGCCGCCCTCGCGCAGCCGCTCGCGGGCCAGCGCGTAGAAGTCGCGCGTGTAGAAGGGCAGGCCGGCTGGGCTGTAGGGCATCAGCGGCTCGAGCGTGACCAGGTCGAGGTCGGGCGCGTGCAGCGCCAGCACGTCGCGGCCGTCGGCCACGTGCAGCTGCGTGCGCGGGTCGCGCAGCACGCCGCCGTGCACGTCCTCGAACCACGGCGCCTGCGCCAGCACGGCGCGGCTCACCTCGGCCACCTCCAGCCGCTGCACGCCGGGATGGCGCGCCACCGCGCCCGCGCTGGTGCCCGTGCCGAAGCAGATCACCAGCGCGTGCTCTTGCCGGGCCGCCAGCAGCGCGGGCAGGTGGCCCAGCAGGCGCATGTAGCGGTAGGCCGGGCCGGTGGCGGCCGCGGCGAAGTCGTCGGTGTAGAGCACGCGCTCGCCGTCGGGCAGCTCCACCACGCTGGCCGTGGTGAGCGCATCGCTGCCTGCCGCCAGCAGGCGGCGCTCGGGCTTGCGGGCCAGCACGTGGCTGGCAGCCACCAGCTGCCCGTCGCCGAGGCGCTGCTGCACGGACGCGCTGGCCAGCACGCCCACCGCGACGGCACACAGGCCCACGCCCAGCGCCCGGCGCGCGCGGCTGCCGCGGCCCACCAGCAGGGCCAGCGCCAGCACCACCGGCAGCAACAGGGCCGGCAGCACGCCCAGCCACGGCACGGCCACGAAGGTGGCCAGCAGCGGGCCCAGCAGGCTGCCCACGCTGTTGGCGAGGTCGGTGGCGCCCACGGCCTGCGCCTCGCTGCGCCGGCCCTGCGGCGTGCCGTCGCCCTCCTGCACCAGCCGCACGCACAGCGGGAAGGTGGGCCCCAGCAGCAGCGCAGGCACGAGGAAGAGCAAGGCCGACCCCAGCCAGGCCAGCGCGGCGTGCCCGTGCACGAGGTCGTCGGGCGTGCGCGCCCCGCCGTAGGCCCAGCCGCGCGCCTCCAGCAGCAGGCCGTCCAGCCGCGGCACCAGCAGCAGCACGGCCAGCACCACCCACGCGCCGAAGGCGCCCAGCAGCAGGCCCAGCGCGCGCCACGGGCGCGGCGTGCGCGCGGCCCAGCCGCCCAGCGCGAGGCTGCCCAGCCCCAGGCCGAGGATGAAGGTGCCCAGCATCGCGGCGAAGGAGGCCGTGAAGCCCTCGACAAAGAAGGTGAGCACGCGGAAGCCCACCACCTCGAAGGAGAGGCCCAGGGCGCCGCAGGCCACGGCCGCCGCCAGCGCGCCGCGCGCCGCGCGCGGGCCGCCTGCGCGCGGGCCGCCTGCGCGCAGCGCGGCCTCCAGTGCAGCGGCCGTTTGCGCAGTGGACCCGTCCTCGCCCGCCTGCGGCCTGCGCCCGGCCCACGCCGCCAGCAACGCCACGAGCAGCCCCGCACCGCTGGCCAGGCGCAACGTGTCCGGGATGCCCAGCCACTCAAGCAGCACGAAGCCGCTGCCCCACGCGCCCAGCACCGCGCCCAGCGTGTTGGTGCCGTAGAGCCAGGCCACGGCGCCCTCGCGCCGCCCTGCCGCGCGCGGCCAGGCCTGCACCATGCAGGGCAGCGTGCCGCCCAGCAGGAAGGCGCCGGGCACCACGACGAAGGCCGCCAGCGTGCCGCGCAGCACCCAGCGCAGCGCCTCGGGGGCCGCTGCCGCCAGCGACAGGCACGGGGCCTCCAGCACGGCCAGCCACGCCATGGCCAGCCCGGCCCACAGCGCGGCGGCAGCCTCCAGGCCCGCGCGGCGTGCCCGTGCCCGAGGTCG
>JBJTIJ010000325.1:0-1885 GCA_046094945.1 Planctomycetia bacterium
GAGGAGGTCTCGCTGGGCGACTTCGTGCTCTCGGTGGGCCGGCTGGTGCCGGGCGTGCTCGGCGACGAGCAGAGCCCGCTGGCCGACTCGTTCGGCGCCGGCCGGGGCTGGCTCGACCACCCGCACTACACGCGCCCGGCCGTGTGGCGGGGGCGTCCCGTGCCCGAGGTGCTGCGCGGCGGCAACCACGCGGCCATCGAGCGCTGGCGCGAGGAGCAGGCGCGCGCGCGCACGGCGGCGCGCCGTCCCGACCTGCTGGGTGGCGCGGGCGGGCGCGCGGGCGAGGAGGCCTAGCCATGTTCACCGGCATCGTCACGCACTGCGGGCGCGTCGAGCAGGCCGAGCGGCGCGCTGACGGCTCGCTGCGCCTCGTGGTGCGCCCGGAGTCGCCCATGGCGGCCGTGGCGCTGGGCGCCAGCGTGGCCGTGGACGGCACCTGCCTGACGGTGGTCGCTGCCGAGGGGGGCGCGCGGGCCTTCGACGCGGTGCCCGAGACGCTGCGCAAGACCACGCTGGGCCGGCTCGCGCGGGGCATGCGCGTCAACCTCGAGCGCGCCTTGCGCGTTGGCGATGAGCTGGGCGGGCACTGGGTGCAGGGGCACGTCGACGGCCAGGCGCTGCTGGAGGCCATCGAGGCGCGCGGCGCCGAGGTGCGCTGGGTGCTGCGCCTGCAGCCCGGCCTGGAGGGCAGCGTGCTGCCCAAGGGCTCGGTGACGCTGGCCGGCGTGAGCCTGACCGTGGGCGAGGCCTGGCGCGACGGGGCGGGCGAGCGCTTCAGCGTCTACCTCATCCCGCACACGCTGGCCGTCACCACGCTGGGCGATTGCAAGCCCGGCGACCTGCTCAACCTCGAGGCCGACGTGCTGGGCCGCTGGATCACGGCCCTGCACGCACGCGCCGGCTCCGGTGGGGCCGCCTCCCGGCCGATGCCTCCTGCATGAGCCTGCGCCGCCCTCTCGCCGCTTGCCTCGCCGCCTGCCTCGTCCTGGGCGCCCTGCTGGCGGCGGGCTGCCGCTCGCCCCGCATCGTGGGCCCGGGCGGCGTCGGGCCCAGCCTGGCGGCGGCGACGCCGGCGCCGGGCGTGCGGCCTGTGCAGCCCGTGCCGCCATTGCAGCCGGGGCCGCCTGTGCAGCCGCTGGCGCCGAGTGCCGGCGCCTCCGCCCCCCGGCGCGCCGTGCCCGGCCCCGTGGCGCCGCCCTCCTCCGCGCCCGCCGCGGCGCGCGGGGCCCGCACGGGCAGCGTGCGGCTCTCGCCGCAGGACCTCGCGCCCGTGGACGCCTGGGTGGACGCGCGCAACGCGCAGTGGATCGTGGCCGACGAGGTGCTCGTCGAGGCCAGCCGCGAGTACTTCGGGCCCATCATCTCAGTGGCCACGCGCGTGGGGGCCGTGGAGCGCACCGACGAGGTGCTGCCCGACGTCACCACGGTGACGCTGCGCTTCATGATGGGGCGCAGCTCGCTGGCGGTGGAGAACAACCCGCGCGTGCAGGTGGGCACGGGACTGACGGTCTCGGCGCGCAGCGTGCTGCGCCTGCGGCTGCGCAAGGCGCAGGACGTGCAGGCGCCCGTCTCGCTGCGCATCCTCGCGCAGGGCGATGCCAGCCACGGGCGCGGCGAGCGCGTCGAGCGCCGCGGCCCCAGCCTGCAGCTGGGCGGCGCCCTGCGGCGCACGGCCAGCGGCTGGTCCTGGTCCGAGCTGCGCTGAACGCGCCAGGCGCGCGGCCTGCCGGCTGCAGCACCTGCCCCGGCCCGCGCCCCGGGGCCCCAGCGCGTGGCCTCCAGCGCGTGGCCTCTAGCGCGGGGCCTGCGTCGGTGGCCCGCGCCACCATGCCGCGGGGCCCCCGGGCCCCGGGTGGCGGGCCTGCCCGGAAGCGTCGAGGGGGGG
>JBJTIJ010000326.1:0-2837 GCA_046094945.1 Planctomycetia bacterium
CCGGGGGCCGCGGCCGGCAACCTGGCCGGCTCGGGCCACGTGCCGCAGGAGCGCACCGCACGAGCGCGCCGCACGAGCACTGCCCGTGGGTGGCAGCATGCCACGCGGCGAGACGGTCCTGGAAAGCAAGCGGGCGGGCCCCGGAGGGCCCGCTCGCGCGGAGGATCGGCCTGCGCGGCCGCGGCGCTACTGCGAGCCCTGCGTGCTCACGCGGCGCAGCTTGGGGATCGTGCTCTGCGGCTGCTGGTTCTCGCCGCGGCGCGAGCCGGTCAGCAGGTCGATGGCGATGATGCGCTGCTCGCCCTGCGCGCACACGTACAGCGTCTGGGCCGCCGTGCCGCTGGTGTTGAGGATCGCCTGCTCGGTGCCGTTGTACCAGCAGGTGCGGATGCCCGCGGGCACGCACACGCCGGAGTTCTCGACGCGGATGCAGAGGTTGGCCTGCTGCAGGGCGGGGTTGTTGTCCGCCGTGTAGCCCGAGGCGTGGGCCACGCTGGTGGGCGCCGAGCCCACGTCGATGAACTGCTTGGCCACGCGCGGCGTGCCGATCTGGCCCAGGGCCGAGGCCAGCATCGTCACGCGGTTGGCGTCCGCACCGGCCTCGGCCAGCGCGAACAGGTACGAGCCGTTGGACGGCACGAGCACCGAGTCCATGGTCTGCGGGCCGTCGAAGCCGGCCAGCGTGCCCACGAGGATGTCCGGGCGCGCGTTGGTCGACAGGCCCGTCGCGCAGCCGGGGCCCGAGATGTAGTACGACACCTTGCCCTCGTTGGGCCCGATGCCGGCCTGCGAGACGGCCGCCACGATCACCGGGTTGAGGTCGAAGCAGGGCGTCATCACCACGTCCGTGGGCACCGACGTCGGGCCCAGGAACATGCGCTGCGAGGGCGTCTCGTTGCCGTAGGCGTAGGTGACGAGCGTGCCGTCCACCTGCTCGGTCCACAGCACCAGCGGCACCGTCGGGCCCGTGAGGCCCAGCTCGCGGTTGTACTCCGCCAGCGTCGCACCGGGGGGCGCCGACACCGTGATGGCGGTGGGCGAGTTGCCGGTGGGCAGCACGCGCTCCTGCAGGATGCGGCCGGTGAGCTGCTGCTGGCCGGTCTCGAGCTGGCCCACGTTGAAGAAGGTGATCGTGTTGGCCGAGCGGTTGGCCACGGCCAGGATGTTGGCGCCCTGCGTGCTGAACTGGCCGCCGATGCCGCCCGGGCTGGGCGTGCGCAGCGCGGCCACCGGCAGCGAGTTGCGCGAGTCGACGATCATCACCTCGTTGCTGTCCGCCGACATGACGTACAGGAAGGTGTGGCAGGTGAAGGCGTTGGTGCGCGAGTCCAGCAGGATCTCGCTGGGCGAGAAGCCCGTGAAGTAGGCCTGGTTGCACCACAGGTCCGAGTTCGCCACCAGCACGTTCTTGTCCACCGGCAGGCTGATCGTGCCCGGCGCCAGGAAGGCCGTGGCCAGCTGGTCCTGGTTCACGCGGTCGATCACGCCGATGCGGTCGGTGGCCGACCACCACACCGAGTACTCGGGGAAGGGGTTCTGCGGCAGCGGCAGTTCCTTCGCCGTCTTGAACGTGAACACGTAGTTGGTGAGCAGCTTCTTGCCCGAGAGGTCGGTCAGGGGCGCGGCCACGGGGGTGGCCACGCACACCGAGGCCAGGTCCGGGTACTCGCCCAGCACCACCACGCGGATCACCTTGCCCGGAGGCAGGGCCGCCTGGCCGGGGGCCAGGCCGGTGGCGGGCAGGTTGGCCGCGCGCCACACGATCTCGTGGCCGTTGCTGGGCAGGCTGGCCGCCTCGACCTCGCTCTTGAGCATGGGGAACCCGGGCGAGGGCGCCAGCGGGCCACCGCCGGCCTGCGCCGGGCCCTCCACCGTCACGGCCACCGTGGTCTCGTTGACCGTCGTGGCGCGCACCGGCTCGTTGAACGTGATGCGGATGTCGGGCGAGGCGGGGCCGAAGATGGCCGTGCGGCCCTCGCGCAGGCTGTCCACCCACGGCGTCGAGGACGTGTCGATCGGCACGCCCGAGCCCACGTTCTCCTGGCCAGCGATCGGGTAGGTGTTGATCACCTGCGGGCGCGCGCAGTCCGTGGTGCCCACCGTGAAGCTGTGGAACGCCGGCCACGGGTAGAGGCGGTCACCGTCGGTGTTCGTGACGTTGGCGTCCACCTTGATGGAGTACTGGCCGGCGGCCAGCGGCTGGATGGGCGTCTGCGTGAACGCGTCGGGGATGATCACGATGCGGTCGGCGCTGACCTCCTCGATGCGGCAGGGCAGGATCTCGTTGGCCACGTAGCCCGTGAAGCAGTTGTTGTCGCAGGGCGCGATCGTGCGCGTGACCAGCACCGAGGCCGGGTTGGGACGGCCGCCCACGTCCAGCACGCTCGTGGGGTCGATCACCGTGCCGGGCTGGAAGTAGATGGCGATGCGGCCGGCCTGGCCGATGTCCGTGGCGTAGGTGGTGTTGGCGTACTGCGAGCCGTAGGGCACGCGGTCGCCGATGGCCAGGCCCTCGGCAGGGATCGCGACCTTCGCGCGCCACTCGGTGCGCAGCAGGTCGGCGCTGGCGTTGTTGCTCAGCAGGTAGCTGTCGGTGAAGGTCGGGTTCTGGTTGACCGCGCCGTCCTCGAACACGATCGGGCTGAGGTTGGGCGAGAACCAGCGCACCACCGGCCGCTCGATGTGGTCGCTGGATGCACCGCCGCCGCAGCCCGGCGCGAGCGCCAGCATCAGGGCAGCCAGGCCAGCGCCGAGCGACGACCAGGAACGGGTGCGAAGGGCCATGCCAGAACTCCTCGCCAGCCCACGGAGGGCGGGACGTACGGGGGCCCCCGGGG
>JBJTIJ010000327.1:0-11487 GCA_046094945.1 Planctomycetia bacterium
GTGCCACACGCAGCAGATCCGCGGCGACGAGCGCGTGCGCGAGCAGCGGGGCGACCGGCTGGTGATCCCGGTGCGCGCCCCCGATGCGCGCTTCGGCCTCGACGAGCCCACGCGGCCCGAGGAGTACGCCCAGTCCAGCCCGCCCCTGATCGGCACGCAGCGCACGGGGCCCGACGTCACCGGGGTGGGCGACCGCCTGCCCAGCGTGCTGTGGCACTACTGGCACCTCTACGACCCGCGCAGCGTGTCGCCGGGCAGCGTCATGCCGCCGTACCGCTACCTGTTCCGCGTGACCACCGACGCCGACGGCAAGGTGGGGCCCGACGAGCCCTTCCCCACGGGCCAGGCGTGGCTGGTGGTGGCCGGCGTGGCCGTGGTGTTCGCGGCGCTGGGCTGGCTGCTGTTCGGCTTCACGCCCACGCTGCTGCTCGCGCTGGCGCTGGGCGTGGGCGCCGGCTGGTTCCTGATCCGCGAGTGCCAGCTGTGCCAGCCGCCGCCCGAGCAGGGCGAGGTGGTCGAGGACGGCATCGAGGCGCTGGGCCTGCCCAAGGACGCGCGCTTGGTGGCGACGCCGGACGCCAAGGCGCTGGCCGAGTACCTGCTCTCGCTCAAGCGCCCCGTGAGGGCACCATGATGGCCGTCGCCTGCGCCTCGCTCGCGGGCCTGCTGCCGCTGGCCGGCAGCAGCCACGTTCACTTCCAGGACATGGGGCCCGGCGAGTGGGCCGTGGCGGTGGCGGCCGGGCTGGCCAGCCTGTGGTCCATCTGGAAGTGCGTGCGCTACGCCTTCGCGCCCGGCGAGACCGAGCCCGACCATGTCAAGCGCCTGATCCTCCACGACGACCCGCCTGCCGGCCCGCCGGCCGGCGGCTCGCGCTGAGCCTTCCCATGCAGCAAGAGGCCAAGGAACCCATCCGGCTCTTCCTCGACGGCTCCAGCGAGCCGTTCAAGGTCGCGCACCCGCCGCTGCGCTTCCAGTTCACCACGCTGCACCTGCCCGACGGCCCGCACGTGCTGCGCATCGAGGCCAGCAACGGCCTGGCGCCGCCCACGATCAAGGAAGTGCCCTTCGTGGTGCGCAACGGCGTGGCGATCTCGGTCTCGGGGCTGGCCGAGCACCAGACCATCGCCGGCCAGGTCGACATCATCATCAACGCCTACGCGGGCAACACCGAGGTCGACTTCGAGCCCAAGCGCGCCGAGACGCCCGAGCCCATCCCCACCTGGGCGTGGGTGCTGCTGCTGGCGGTGGGGGCCTGGTCGCTGGCCTACCTGCTCACGCCGGTGGACACGGGCCACGAGCCGCTGGCCGCGCGCGAGCACCAGGACCTCGCCCGGGTCGGCGAGCGCGTCTACGGCGACACCTGCGCGCGCTGCCATGGCGAGGGCGGCAACGGCGCCCCGCCGCGCGTGCCCATGCTGCGCGACTCCAGCAAGGCCGTGGCCGAGAGCCCCTACCCGCTGCTGTCGTTCATCGTGACCAGCGCACCGGGCAGCATCATGCCGCCCTGGGGCACGCGCCTGACCAACGAGGAACTGGTGGCCGTGGTCAACCACGTGCGCACCTCCTGGCGCCACGACGCCAGCACCATCGACCTCGTGCACCGCAGCCCGCCGCCCGGGCCCTTCCGCGAGCAGGTGGGACCCGACGGCATGCCGCGGCGCGTGGAGCGCGGCATCCGCCAGCTGGAGGGCGAGCTGCTGCAGGCCCTGCGCACGAAGAATGGCGACGTGCTGGGCCAGTGCTGCTTCCCGGTGGGCTCCACGCCGGTGCTCTTCCGCACCGACGGCGTCTTCGCGCGCGGCACGGCCAAGGTCTCCGAGGCCTGGACCGAGTACTTCTCGGCGCTGGGCCGTGGAGAGGTGACGCGCCTGCAGCTGATCGACGCGCGCTACGCCTACGACCCGGCGCAGTTCGAGGACCGCGCCCCGCTCGAGGGGGCCTTCGTGATCGCCATGGGGCGCCTGTTCCTGGCCACGAAGAACGCGCTGGGCCGGGAAGAGACGGCCAAGGGCCGCTTCATCCGCACCTACCAGTTCTTCCAGGGCAACTGGACCCTGGTCTTCGACTTCGCCGACATCCCCATGAAGGTGGGCTGCGGCGTGGGCGACGCCACGACGCCCGAGTGCCCGCCGGAGCTGCTGCCCCCGCTGCTGCCAGGCGGAGTGCCCGGCGGCGAGCCGGCGCCGCGCGCCAACGACCTGGGCTTTGAGCAGGCCATGCAGCTGCTCAAGGACCTCAAGGCGGCCGGCGGCAGCAGCCCGCACGGCGCCTTCTGGAAGGAGATGCCCTACGCCGACCTCGTGAAGGCCAGCTTCGAGGACGCCGACGAGGCGGGCACGCGCTACCGGCTGCTGTGGCCCTGGAACAGCAAGGAGAGCAACCTCATCCGTGTCCTCGTGGACGGCCGCGGCTGCCTCGTGCAGCGTGCGGACGGCAGCTGGGCGCGCAAGGACGTGCCGCGCATGCCCAAGGGCCGGCCGCCCGTGCCGCCCGAGACCGTGGCGCGCCTGGCGGCGTGGATCGACGCCGGCTGCCCCGAGGTGCTGGGGACGCCTTCGACGCTGCCGCGCGAGGCCGTCCCGGTGCCGGCCGGCGAGACGGGCAGCGGCGCGGGCAGCGGCGGGGGCGGCGGCGGCGCGCCGCGTGCCCCGGCGGCGGCAGTGCCCCTGGTGAGCAGCCCGCTGGGCTACGCGGGCGTGCAGGCCATCCTGGGCTCGTGGATGTCCACCGCCGGCAGCTCGCCGCACCAGAAGTTCTGGGAGCTCACGCACGCCGAGTTCCTCGCCTTCCGCTTCCCGCGCTCCGAGGGCGAGGACGGCGAGATCCAGCTGGTCGTGCCGGGCGACAGCAAGGCCAGCAACCTGCTCAAGGCGCTGCGCGGCGAGCCGGTGCGCGTGCGCTACGCCGACGGGCGCACCGAGGACGTCTCGATCAAGCGCATGCCGCCGCGGGGCAAGACCAAGCCCACGCCCGAGCAGCTGGCGCAGGTCGCGCTGTGGATCGACGCCGGCTGCCCCGAGCTGCCTGGCTCGGCGCCCATCCCGGCGGCAGCAGGCCCCGGGCCTGCCCCCGCGGCCGGGGCGGCGGCGCCGGAGCAGCCCGCGCCGGGCGGCTTCCCCGCGCCGGCGCCGGAGCAGCCCGCGCCGGGCGGCTTCCCCGTGCCGGCGCCGGAGCAGCCCGCGCCGGGCGGCTTCCCCGCACCGGCGCCCGAGCAGCCTGCGCCGGGCGGCTTCCCCGCACCGGCGCCCGAGCAGCCTGCGCCGGGTGGCTTCCCCGCACCGGCGCCTGAGCAGCCTGCCGCGGGCCCCGTGATGGGCTACGCCGAGGTGCAAGCCTTGCTGGGCGCGTTCATGAAGAACGCCGGCAGCGCGCCCCACCAGCAGTTCTGGGAGCTCACCTACGCCGAGTTCCTGGCCTTCCGCTTCCCGCGCGTGGAGGGCGAGGACGGCATGGTGCAGCTGCTGGTGCCGGGCGACAGCCGCAACAGCAACCTCGTGCGCGCCCTCAAGGGCGAGCCGCTGTGGGTCACCACCAGCGACGGCCGCAAGGTCGAGGTGCCCACCAAGCGCATGCCGCCCCGCGGCAAGCGCAAGCCCACCGAGGACGAGATCGCCCGGCTGGCCGCATGGATCGACGCGGGCTGCCCCGAGCAGGGCAGGCCCTAGGCCCCGAGGTGCCGGGCGAGGGCTTGCGACCGGGGACCCGCTGGGTAGCCTCTGCTCCCTGCTGCCCGCGTAGCTCAGTTGGTAGAGCAGGTGACTCTTAATCACCGGGTCCTAGGTTCGAGTCCTAGCGCGGGCACCATCTCCCCCCAGCCGCCGGGTGCGGCGGCGGCGGGCGGCCTGCACCCGCCGGCTGGCCGCGCCAGGGGCCAGCATGGCAGCGGCGCGCGCGAGGGTGGCTGCTGCCCTGCGCGCGCAGCGCCAAGGCGTGCTGCCCAGGGCGTGCGGCCCAGGGCGTGCTGCTCAGGGCGTGCTGCTCAGGGCAGTGCGGGCGGGCGCGGCGGGGTGCCGCGCACCAGGGCGTCGGCCGCCGCCAGCGGCGCCTCCTCGCGCGCCAGGTCGCTGGTCTTCTCCTCGAGCAGGTTGGCCACGATGCCCATCAGCGCACGCGCCGTCACCATGCCCACGAGCCGGCCGTCCTTGACCACCGGCAGGCAGCCCACGCCGCGCGTGCGCATCAGGCGGATGGCATCCAGCGTGCTGGCGTCGGGCGCGATGGTGAGCGGCTCGCGCTTCATCACGTGCGACACGGGCGTGGACTCTTCGCCGCCCAGCAGGGCCTGGCCCCCGGCCAGCTGGCGCAGCAGCGCGCGGTAGGAGACCAGGCCCACGAGGCGGCCGGCGGCGTCCTCGACCGGCACGTGCCGCTCGCGCTCGTAGACCATGAGGTTGGCCACCATCTCCAGCGCGTCGTCCTCGCGCACGGTGACGAAGTCGGTGGCCATCATCTGCTCGACGCGCAGGTAGTTGGCCCGCCAGCCGCCGCCCTCCTCGAGCCGCGCCGGCTCCCAGCGGGCCACGGGCTGGCCGGCCACCTGCCGGCTCACGGTGGCCGCGGTGAGCGCTGCCAGGCGCTCGGGCAGGGTGCCCTGGTGGGCCATGCCCGCGAAGGAGGACAGCATCCAGCGCGAGCCGGTGCGGCCGCTGCTCACGCGCTCCTCGATGATGTCGAGGTAGCGCTTGGCGTCGGCGGCGTCCAGCCCGCGGTCCACGAGGCCCTTGCGGGCCAGCGGCAGCAGCGTGCCCAGCAGCAGCTGCGGCGCGGGCAGCGTCTCGCCGTCCAGCCAGGCCAGCGAGGCGCCCAGGCCCGAGCGCGCGGCCGCGAAGAAGTTCTGGCGCGCCTCGTCGAACGACATGTGGCGCGTGATGTCGCCCACCTGCGCCTCGAGGCCTGCCACCAGCCCGTACCAGAAGGCGAGGTTGGCCACCTCGTCCACCACGGTGGGGCCGCTGGGCAGCGGGCGCAGCTCGATGCGCAGGTGCGGCAGGCCGCCCATCACGCCGTAGCAGGCGCGGTTCCAGCGGTAGATGGTCCCGTTGTGCAGGCGCAGGGCCTTGAGCTCGGGGATGCCGCCCTGGTCGAGCACCTCGAAGGGATCCTGCTCGGCCTCCGCGGCGATCAGGATGCGGAAGCGCGCGATGCCCTCCTCGTAGAGCTCCACCACGCCCTGCCGCACCCACTCCCGGCCGAAGTCCACGCGCGGCATGGCCTCGCGCATCGAGCTGCCGGCGGCGCGCGTGTCCACCGACTGCTGGAACAGCGCGATGCGCGTCTCGTTCCACAGGCGCCGGCCCATCAGCATGGGCGAGTTGGTGGCGCAGGCCAGCACGTAGGAGGCGGCCACCTGCGCGATGTTGTAGAACTTCGCGAACTCGTGGGGTGCGACCTGGAAGTGCGCCTGGAAGGAGGCGTTGCACGACTCGACCATGACCGAGTCGTGCCGCAGGTAGAGCTCGTCCACGCCCTTGAGCGCGATGGCGTAGTCCTCGCCGCGCAGGCGCGTCATCGCGCGGTTGAGCGCGAAGTAGCGCGGGATGGGCGTCATGTTGTCCAGCCCGAGGTCGGACTTGCGGATGGTGGGCAGGATGCCCGTGAGCACCACCTCGTTGCCCAGCGTGGCGGCGGCCATGCGCGCGCGGCCCACGAGGCGGTCGAGCTGCTGCTCCATCTGCGAGAGGCAGCTGCCGCCGAACACCAGCGGGTCGGTGTTCATCTCCAGGTTGAAGCGCGCCACCTCGGTCGTGTAGTGCTGGGGGTCGTCGAGGATCTTGAGCACCTCGAGCGCGGTGGGGGCGGGCCGCATGTGGCGGTCCACGAGGAACACTTCCTGCTCGGCCCCGATGCGGCGCACGCCCTTCTCGAAGCGCTCCTCCTTGAGCATGCGCTCCAGCGCCCGCAGGTCGCGCAGCAGGCGCTTGCTGAAGGCGCGGATCTCGCCGGCCTCGCCCGAGGTGTCCGCGATGTGGTGCTCGCCCATGGGGGCCTCCGGGGGGCCGAGGATACGGCCGGCGAGCCGCTCCGGCGGGCCGGGACCGGCTGGGGAGGGCTGCGCCCGGCTGCGGAGGGCTGCGGCGGGCTGCGGCGGCTGGGACGGGCGCGCCGCCTGCCTACGGGCTGGCGAACAGGTGCAGGTCGGTGCCGATGCGGTCGGCCATGGCCACGCAGGTGGCGAGGTCGGGATGGCGCACGACCCACCACCCGTCCGAGATGAGGGTCTGGCGCCAGTTGCGGCGCGCTGCGCCCACCGGCAGCAGGTCCTCGGCCACCAGCCAGCGGCCGAAGTCGGCACGCAGGCGCCCGGCCCCCTCGATGCGCCGGATGCGCCCCGCTCCCTGCGCGCGCTTGAAGACGATGGCGGCGTTGTAGAGCCGGTGGAAGGGACGCCGCGTGGTGCCGTGCACCACGGCCTCGGCCCAGCCGGCGAAGACGTCGTCATCGCAGCAGTAGTTCATGATGTCCGTGCTGCGCGCACCCGGCGCCCGGCCGCCGATCTCGCCGAACACGGCCTCGCCGCGCGCCGTGAGGTACCACTCCATGTGCGTGAAGCCGGTCCCGAAGCCCAGCGCGGCCAGCACCTTGCGGCCCATCTCGATGCCGCCCTGCAGGTGGGGGGCGTGCGTGTCGCGCAGGGCGATGGTCTGGCTGGAGATCCACTCGTGCGTGCGCGCCACCAGCGGGCGCGGCCGGTACCACGACACGTTCTCGAACAGGATGTGCCCGCCCGCGCAGATCGTGTCGAAGGTGAACTCCTCGCCGTCGATGAACTCCTCGACGCTCACCTCGGCCACGTGGCGCACCAGGCCCAGCACCTCCTCGAGGCGCTGCGGGCTGTCCACGCGGTAGGTGTCGGCGCTGCCGGCCCCGGCGATGGGCTTGACGATGAGCGGGTAGCCCAGCGCGGCGGCGGCCTCGCGCACCTCGGCCTCGGTGCGCGCGCGGTGGTGGCGGGGCGTGCGGATGCCCGCACGGTCCAGCACCTGCTTCATCGCCTCCTTGTCGCGGAAGGGGATGGCGTGGGCCACGTCCTGGCCCGGCAGGCCCAGCGCCTCGCGCAGCCGCGCGGCCAGGATCACGCCGGGCTCCCAGAGGCACTCGACGCGCTCGAGGCCGCGCGCCAGCGGCCAGGCGCGCACCGCCGCCACGGTGGCGGCCTCGTCCCAGAGGCTGGGCACCTGCAGGTAGCCGCTGAGCGCGCGGCGCGCCACGGGGTCGAGGCTGCCGGCGGGCCCGTCGCCCAGGCCCAGCACGCGCGCGCCGGCCTCGGCCAGCGCGCGCGTGAAGAACGCCATCTCCGGCGGGTAGGAGGGCGCGATCATCAGGACCTGCATGCGGGGCTCCGGCCGGGGAGGTGCGTGGGGCGGTGCGTGGCGCTGCGCGCGAGGGAGCGGCTGCGGGTGCGGTGACGGGCGCGCGGCGGGCGCTCCCTAGGCGGGGGCCAGCTCGACGCGCACGGTGGAGATGACGTGCTGCAGGGCGTGCGCCACCACCTCCGTGTCGGGGTGGCGCAGGATCACGTAGCCCTCGCCCTCGTAGGTGCCGCTGGGCGCCTGGCCCACCTGCGGCAGGCGCGCCTCGACCACCAGCGAGCCCACCGCGTGCAGCGCCTGCTGCAGGCCATGCACCGCGCGCACGCGACCGTGGCCGCCCTGCCCGCGCAGGTAGGCCGCGCCGGCGCTGTAGCGGCGCTGCGGGGCCTCGAAGGTGTCCAGCACCACGGCGCGTGCCCACGTGGCATAGAAGTCGGTGTCGTGGGCGTAGGAGATCAGGCTGCAGAACTGCGCGCCGGGCGGGCGCGCCGCCACCTCGCTGATGGCCAGCGACCCGTCGGGCCGGCGGAACCACTCCATGTGCGTGACGCCCGAGCCCATGCCCAGCGTGCGCAGCGCCGCCACGCCGGCGGCCCGGATGTCGTCGTAGCGCGGGTCGTCCACCTCGCGCGGCACCTGCACGCACCACTGGATCCACGGCTCGCGCAGCACCTCCAGCGGCGTGGGCCGGTAGCGCGAGATCGAGTGCCACAGCGCGCGCCCGTCGAGGCTGACCGTGTCCAGCGAGTGCTCCTCGCCCTGCACGAACTCCTCCAGCAGCATGGGCTGCGCGGCCGTGGGCGCGTGCAGGGCCAGCGCCTCGCCCAGCGCGCCGGCGTCGCCCACGCGCGAGGCGAAGGCCCACGCCTCGGAGGCGCTGTGCGCCAGCGCGTGGCGCGCGCAGGGCAGGCCCGCGGCGCGCAGCAGGTCCTTCATGCGCGCCTTGTCGCGGAAGTTGTGCGCGGCCTCCACGGACAGCCCCGGCAGGCCCAGCTGGGCGCGCGCCCCTGCCAGCGGCACCTGCGCCTGCTCGAGGGTGCCCACCAGCCGGTCCACCCCGCCCATCTGCCCGGCCAGCCCCTGCACGCCGGCCACCAGCTGCCCCGCGTCCAGCGCGTCGTCCACGCGCCAGTGCCCGGCGAGGTCCGCCCGCACGTGGGCCGGCACGCGCTCGAGCGGCTCCTGGGTTACCAGCCCCAGCCGCACGCCGGGCAGGCGCTGCACGGCGCGCACGAAGCGCAGCGTGGCCTCCATCAGGAAGGGGGCGGCGAAGGCAACCTTGCGCATCGGCAGGCTCCGGCTCCCCGTGCGGATTGCCCGGGACCGAGGGCCAAGAGTACCCTGCGACCGGGGCCCCGGGCCAGCGCCCGGGGGCCTCGCGATCCATGAAGGACATCGTCACCGCCATCCTCGGAGGCGGCGCGGGCACGCGCCTCTACCCCCTGACGCGCGGGCGCGCCAAGCCCGCGGTCCCGCTGGCGGGCAAGTTCCGGCTCATCGACGTGCCGGTGAGCAACAGCCTGCACGCCGGGGCCGACCGCATCTACGTGCTCACGCAGTTCCAGAGCGAGAGCCTCAACCGCCACCTCGCCCAGACCTACCGCTTCGACACCTTCCGCCCCGGCTTCGTCGACGTGCTGGCCGCCCAGCAGGGCCTGGACGACCGCAGCTGGTACCAGGGCACGGCCGATGCGGTGCGCCAGAACCTCCAGACGCTGGCCAGCGGCGCCCCGCGCGACGTGCTGGTGCTCTCGGGCGACCAGCTCTACCTGATGGACCTGCGCGCCATGGCCTGGCGCCACCGCGCGGCCACGGCCGACCTCACCATCGCCGTCACGCCCGTGCCGCGCGAGCAGGCCCCGGCCTTCGGCATCATGCAGGTGGACGGCGAGGGCCGCATCGTGCGCTTCGTCGAGAAGCCCTCCGACCCCGCCCTGCTCGACCAGCTGGCCCCCGACCCCGAGGCCCTCGGCGCCATGGGGCTGCGCGTGCCGCCGGGCTGGCTGCTGGCCTCGACGGGCATCTACGCCTTCCGCCGCCAGGCCCTGCAGGCCCTGCTGGCCGGCACCGCGCACACCGACTTCGGCCGCGACGTGATCCCGGCGGCCATCGGCACGCACCGCGTGGTGGCCTTCGCGCACACCGGCTACTGGCGCGACATCGGCACCATCCCCTCCTTCCACGAGGCCAACCTCGACCTCACCCTGCCGCTGCCGCCGCTCAACCTCTACAGCCCCGAGTTCCCGATCTACACGCACCCGCGCTTCCTGCCGGGCACCAAGGTCAACCGCTGCGAGGTGCACCAGTCGATCCTGTGCGAGGGCTCCATCATCTCCGACAGCCGCATCTCGGAGAGCATCGTGGGCATCCGCGCCATCGTGCGCCAGGGCGCCCAGGTCGAGCGCAGCATCGTGATGGGCGCGCGCGAGTACGAGCACGAGAGCCGCGAGGCGCACGAGGTGCCGCTGGGCATCGGGCGCGACTGCCGGCTGCGCAACGTGATCGTGGACCTCAACGCGCGCATCGGCGAGGGCTGCGTGCTCGAGAACCGGGCCGGCGTGCAGGAGCTGGACGGCGACGGCGTCTTCATCCGCGGCGGCATCATCGTGGTGACGCGCGACGCGGTGGTGCCGGCAGGCACGGTGCTCTAGCCGTGCGCATCGGCCTCATCGCGGCCGAGGCTGCGCCGCTGGCCAAGACGGGGGGGCTGGGCGACGTGACGGCGGCGCTCGCGCGCCACCTGGCCGCGGCGGGCCACGACGCCCGGCTGGTGCTGCCCGCCTACGGCTCGCTGCGCGGCGAGGGCCTGCGCATCGCGCCCACCTCGTACTGCCGGGACGGGGAGGTGGCGCTGGGGCCGCGGCGCCTCGCCTTCACGCTGGCCAGCGTGCGCCTGCCTCCCGACGGGCCGGAAGCGTTCCTGGTGCAGTGCCCTGCGCTCTACGGCCGCCCGCGCATCTACGCGCAGGACGGTGACGAGCACCTGCGCTTTGCCTTCCTCGCGGTGGCTGCGCTGGAGGGCTTCCAGCGCATGGGCTTCTCGCCCGACATCGTGCACGTGCACGACTGGCACGCGGCGCTGGCCCCTGCGCTGCTGGCCACGCGCTATGCCTGGGACCGCCAGCGCTTCGGCGCCACGCGCAGCGTGCTCACGGTGCACAACATGGCCTACCAGGGCACCTTCCCGCTGCGGCTGCTGCCCGAGGTGGGGCTGGGCGGCGCCGAGGCGCTGGTGCCGGGCTTCCTGCGCGAGCAGGGCGTGTTCTCGTTCCTGGGCCTGGGCCTGGCGCATGCCGATGCGCTCACGGCCGTGAGCCGCACGAATGCCCTCGAGATCCAGCGCCCCGAGCACGGCTTCGGCCTCGACGGGCTCGTGCGCGCGCGGGCCGGGCGGCTGGTGGGCATCCCCAACGGCATCGACGAGCGCGAGTGGGACCCCGCGCAGGATGGGCACCTCGCAGCCCGCTACGACGCCAGCGACCTGCGCGGCAAGCAGGCCTGCCGCGCGGCACTGTGCGCCGAGGCCGGCCTCGTGCTGCCCGGGGGCGTGCCGCTGGCGGGCCTGGTGGCGCGACTCTCGGCGCAGAAGGGGTTCGACCGCGTGCTCGCCGCTCTGCCGCCCTTGGTGGCGCAGGGGCGGCTGGGGCTGGTGGTGCTGGGCTCGGGCAGCGAGGCGATTGCCGCGCGCCTGCAGGCGCTGGCGGCGCGCTTCCCGGGCCGCGTCACCTTCTGGCAGGGCTTCGACGAGGCGCGTGCGCACCGCGTCGAGGCGGGCAGCGACCTGTTCCTCATGCCCTCGCTCTTCGAGCCCTGCGGCCTCAACCAGATGTACAGCCAGCGCTACGGCACGCCGCCCGTCGTGCACCGCACTGGCGGGCTGGCCGACACGGTCGAGCCCTGGGACGCGCGCACGGGCCGCGGCACCGGCTTCGCCTTCGAGCACCCGACGGCAGCCGGGCTGTCCTGGGCGCTGGAGCAGGCGCTGGCCTGCTGGGCCGACCGCGAGGCCTGGCTGCGCGTGCAGCGTGCCGGCATGGCGCGCGACTTCTCCTGGCGCCGCCAGGTGCAGCACTACGTCCAGCTCTACGAGCGGCTGCACGCACGCTGAGCGCACCGCCCGCCTGCCCGCCGCCCGCTCGCGCTCGTCGATGCCGTTGGGGATGCCCACCAGCCG
>JBJTIJ010000328.1:0-8462 GCA_046094945.1 Planctomycetia bacterium
CGCCAGCTTGCGCGCCACCGCCAGCGGCGTCTCGCTGGGCCAGCGGCCCGTGGCCAGCACGCGCGCGCGCAGCTCGTACAGGCCGCCGCCCAGCCTGCTGGGCGCTGCCGTGCGCGCGGTGAGCGCCGCGCCGCTGGCGCAGGCCGGCCTGCTGCCCAGCCTGGGCCTGCAGGCCTCCGCGCGCGAGCTGGGCGGCGGCCTGTGCGAGCTGCGCGCGCGCGTGCTGGCCACGGGCCGCTGGCCCAGCGAGACGCCGCTGGCGGTGGCGCGCAAGCTGGCGCACCCGGTGTTGCTGGAGGTCGAGGCCGCGGCGGGCGTCGAGGTGCTCGCCGGGCCGCGGCGGGCCGACGCCGGCGTGCTGGAGGCCGGGCAGGGCAGCGCCGAGCAGCGCTGGGTGCTGCGCGGTGCGGCCGGCCAGGGTCCCGGGGCGCTGCTGGGCACGTTGCGCGCGCGCCACCGCCGGGCGGGCGTGGCGGCGCAGGAGGTGCGCCTGCCATGAACACATGCTGCCTGCGCTGGCGCTGGCTGGCCGCACTGGCCCTCGTGGCCGGCGTGCTGCGGCCCGGAGTGCCCGCCGTGCGAGCCGAGGGCCCCGGCGCACGCGAGGCGCTGCCGCTGGCCTTCGACCGCTACCGCGACGCGGCGGGGCTGGAGGCGGCGCTCCGTGCGCTGCACGAGGCCTGGCCGCGCGACACCACGCTCGCCTCCATGGGCAGCAGCCGCGAGGGCCGGCCGCTGTGGGTGCTCAAGGTGTTCGACGGGGCCGCGGGCGACCCCGATGCCAAGCCGGCCTTCTACGTGGACGGCAACACGCACGGCAACGAGGTGCAGGGCACGGAGGCCTGCCTGTTCCTGGCCCAGCGCCTGCTGGCCGACCCCGACCCGTGGGTGCGCGGGCTGCGCGCGCGCGTGACCTTCCACGTGGCGCCCTGCGTCAATCCCGACAGCCGCGAGCGCTACCTGCACGCGGCTCACGACGAGCACTCGCCGCGCGCCGTGCTGCGCCCGGTGGACGACGACCGTGACGGCCGCGCCGACGAGGACGGTCCCGACGACATCGACGGCGACGGGCAGATCCTGCAGATGCGCGTGGCCGACCCGGACGGCGACCTGGTGACCGACGAGCGCGACGGGCGCCTGATGCGGGCGCGCAAGCCGGGCGAGCGCGGGCAGTGGCGCCTGCTGGGCAGCGAGGGCACCGACGAGGACGGCGACGGGCGCCTCAACGAGGACCCGGTGGGCGGCGTGGACCCCAACCGCAACTGGCCCGGCAACTGGCGGCCCGAGGCCGAGCAGGGCGGCGCGGGGCCCTACCCGCTCAGCGAGCCCGAGACACGCGCCACGGCGCTCTACCTGCTGGGCCTCGAGCACATCTCGGGCGTGCAGTCGTTCCACAACGCGGGGCGCATGATCCTGCGCCCGCCGGCAGCCTTCACCGATCGCGAGGCCGACCTGCCGGGCGAGGACCGGCGCGTGCTCGACGAGGTGGGGCGCCGCGGCCTGGTGGTGCTGCCGACCTACCGCTACATGCAGATCCGCGAGGACCTCTACCGCGTCTTCGGCGGCTTCGTGGACTGGGCCTACGTCGACCTGGGCGTGACGGCCTTCACCAACGAGCTGTGGGGCGGCATCGGGCGCGAGCTGGTCGACCTGGCCCGCGCCGGCAAGCCCGGTGGCGAGCCCGACGAGCAGCTGGCTGCGCTGCGCTTCAACGACGTGGCGCTGCACGGGCGCGGCTTCGTGCGCTGGAAGCCCGTGCCGCACCCGCGCCACGGCACGGTGGAACTGGGCGGCTGGGTGCGCTTCACCACGCGCAGCGACCCGCCCGAGTTCCTGCACGAGACGTGTGCGAGGAACGCCATGTTCGTGCTCGACCACGCCGACCAGTTGCCCGAGCTGGTGGTGGCAGGGGCGCAGCGTGGCGCGCAGGGCGAGGTGCAGGTGGTGGTGGAGAACCGACGCACGCTGCCCACGGTGCACGGCATGGCCCTGCGCCACGGCGTGCTGCCGCCCGATCGCGTGCGCCTGCCGGGCACCCGGCTGCGCGCGGCGCTGTGGGTGGGGCCCGACGGGGCCGAGCCCCTGCCCGTGCGCGGCGACGCCGCGCTGCTGGCCCGCGGCGTGCCCGGGCAGGGGCGTGCCGTGCTGCGGCTGTTCCCCGAGGGCGAGGCCCGCGAGGTGCGCGTGGAGAGCCGCGTGGGCGGCCAGGCGCGCGCCGAGGTGCGCGACCAGGCGCGCTGAGCGCCGGCCTACTAGGCCGTGGCGGCCGGGCCCGCGCCCGCCGCAGGCCCGCCCTGCGCGGTCGCCTGCACGGCCACCTGCACGCGCAGCGCCATGCGCGCGTCGGCCGCCTCCACCGTGAAGGCCAGCCCGCCGGGCAGCGTGACGCGGTCGCCCACCTCGGGGATGCGTCCCAGGCGCTCCTGCAGCAGGCCGGAGACCGTCTGCACCTCGTCCTCGGTGGCCGGCAGGCCCAGCGGCACGCTCAGGAAGCGTGCCACGTCGCCCAGCCGCGTCAGGCCGTGCACCAGCGCCGTGCCGCGCCCGAGGCGCTTGGCCAGCCCCTGCGAGATGTCCTGGGCATCGATGGCCTCGCCCACCAGCTCCTCGACCAGGTCGTCCATGGTCAGGACGCCTTGGGTGATGCCGTACTCGTCCACCACGATGGCCATGCGCCCGTGCGCGGCCTGCACGTCGCGCAGCACGTCGTCCACCGTGCGCGTGCTGGGCAGGTAGACGGCCGGGCGGGCCAGCGCCGACAGCGGGCGTTCCTGCTCGCCCCGCACCAGCGCCGCCAGCGCCTCGCGCACCACCAGCACGCCCGTGACGTTGTCCAGGTCGTTCTCGTAGAGCGGCAGCTGCGCGTAGGGTGCGGCCAGCAGCACATCGCGCACGGCGCCCAGCGTGGCGCCGGCCGGCAGGGCCTGCACGCGGAAGCGCGGCGTCATCACGTCCCAGGCCCGGATGTCGTCGAGGCGGAAGATGCGGTGGATGAGCTCGGCCTCGGCCGCGTCGAGGTGGCCCACCTGCTGCCCCATGCGCGCAAGGGCCACGATCTCGCCTTCCTGCCCGGGCTTGTGCTCGGCGCCGCGCGGGCGCAGCCAGTCGAAGGCGTGCTCGGCCACCCACACCACGGGCGCCAGCGCCACGCTCAGGAAGGAAAGCACCGGCGCCACCGCCGCGCCGATGGCCTCGGGCCTGGACTGTCCCAGCACCTTGGGCAGCAGCTCGGTCAGCAGGATCATCGCCACGGTGGTGAAGCCGATGAAGGCGGCCATGCCGCCGCCCTCGCCCAGCACCCCGATGGCCTCGTTCGTGATCAGGGCCGTGCCCAGGATCATGAACAGGTTGTTGCAGAACACGATCGTGCTGACCACGCGCCCGGGGCTCTGCTTGAGCGCCAGCAGGCGCGCGGCGCCGCGCTGCCCGGCGGCCACGCGCACCTGCAGGCGCGCGTCGCTGGAGGAGAGCAGGGCCGCCTCGGCCAGCGAGAAGAAGAACGCGCCGGCCATGTTGGCGAGGAAGAGGAGGACGAGGGTGAGCATGGGCGGCGGGGCCGCCCACTCTACGGCGTGGCCGTCGCGGGGAGGCCCGCGGCGGCGGCCACCGGGGCGGGCGCCCCGGCGCCCTGCCGCCGGCAGGCGCAGCGTGCTACAGGATGACGCTGCGCCGCCGTCGCGCGGCCCGGAGCCCCCGTGCAGAACGCCATCCCGCGCCTCGCCACCTGGGGCTCGCTGCGCCGCCTGGCCTACGGCGGCCTGCTGGGCCTGGCGCTGGGCACCTTGCTGGCGCTGGCCCGCGGCAGCCACGCGCTGGAGTCGCTCGAGCTGCGGCTGGTGGACGTGCGCACGCGCGCCTTCGTGGGCACGCGCGCGCCCGACCCGCGCATCGTGCTGTGCGTGGTGCACGACGACGACCACCAGCGCCTGCGGCGCAGCGACGTGGCGCCCAACGAGGCCTGGCCCTGGGGCCTGCACCTGCACCGGCTGGCCTTCCGCGCGCTGGCCTACGCAAGGCCGCGGGTCGTGCTGGTGGACCTGCTGCACGTGGACCGCGGCTGCTCGGGCGACGACGTCACGCTAGAGGACCCGGCCGGGCGCGAGGCCCCGTGGTACCAGCTGCTGGTGGGGGAGGCCGGCGAGGCGCAGGCGCTGGGCGAGGCCTACCGCGCCGCCGGGCCGGTGGTGCTGGGCTTCCAGCTCGACCCGCAGCCCGGCGAGTACGAGCAGCCCCCGCGCGTGGCGCGGGCCCGCGAGCGCCTGGCGCTGGGCGCGGGCTTCGCACCCGCAGGCGGCCTCGAGCGCGGGCACGCCACGCTGCCGGTCAGCGGCCTGCTGGGCGGCGCGCGCGTGCTGGGCTTCGTCAACGTGCAGCCCGACCTCGACGGCGTGCAGCGGCGCGCGGTGGTCGTGGGCCGCTGGGCCGGCGAGCCCGTGGCCTCGCTGGCGCTGGCGGGGGCGTGGCTGGGCGCCGACGGGCCGCACCGCGCCGGCGCGGGCGCCGTGGAGGTGGGCGGTGCGCGCCAGGTGCTGGGCCCGCAGGGCGACTTCCTCGTCAACTTCCGCGCGCTGCCGGCCACGCGCGAGGCCGGGGCCTCGCGCTCCGCCTACGCGCAGGTGCGGCCGGCCGACCTGGTGCAGCTGGGCCTGTGGCTGGAAGAGGGCCGCGACCCCGCCGGCTGGCCCCCCGAGGCCACGGCGCTGCTGGCGCGCCTGCGCGACGCCATCGTGGTCTATGGCGCGCACCTGCAGGGCAACGAGGACGTCGTCTCCGACCCGCTGGCCGGCGCGCAGCTGGGTCCCGAGTTCCAGGCCACCGTCGTGGACAACCTGCTGCACGGCGACGGCCGCGTGCGCGCACCGGCGAGCCTGGACCTGGCGCTGCTGCTGGGGGCCTGCGTGCTGGCCGGCGCGCTGGGCACGCTGCTACGCGGGCGCTGGCTGCCGCACCTGCCCGCGCTGGGCCTGCTGGCGGCCGTGGGGGCGCTGGGCTGGGGCCTGTTTGCCACGGGCCTGGTGCTGGACGTGGTCACGCCGGCGCTGGGGCTGGTGCTGGCCTGGGGCGGCTCCAGTGCGCTGCGCCTGTCCACCGAGGGCCGCCGCAACCGCTGGCTGGAGCGCACCTTCGGCCGCTACGTGGCCCCCGAGGTGGTGGACGCGCTCAAGCGCGACCCGGCGCTGCTGGCACTGGGCGGCCGCCGGCGCGACCTGAGCGTGATGTTCTGCGACATCCGCGGCTTCACGCGCATCAGCGAGGGCCTGCCGCCCGAGCAGGTGGTGCGCCTGCTCAACCGCCACCTCACGCTGCAGTCCGCGCAGGTGATGGCCACGGGCGGCGTGATCGACAAGTTCATCGGCGATGCGCTGATGGCCTTCTGGGGCGACCCGCTGGAGACGTCCGACCACGCGCCGCGCTGGCCTGCCGCGACGCGCTGGGCGAGCTCGAGCCGCTGGCGCGCGAGCTGGGCGTCGCGGGCCTGCAGGTGCGCTACGGCATCAGCAGCGGCCCGGCCGTGGTGGGCAACATGGGCAGCGAGGAGCGCTTCTCGTACACCTGCATGGGCGACACCGTGAACCTGGCCAGCCGCCTCGAGGGCGCCAACAAGGCGCTGGGCACGCAGGTGCTGGTGGCGGCGCCCACGTGGCTGATGGTGCGCGACCAGGTGCTGGGACGGCGCATCGCGGACCTGACGGTGGCGGGCCGGCAGGAGGCCGTGCGCGTCTACGAGGTGCTGGCCCTGGCCGGGCAGGCCCCCGAGGGCCTGCAGGCGCACGTGGAGGCCTTCCAGGCGGCCCACGCGGCCTTGCGGGCGGGCGACCTGCCGGCGGCCCGCGACGCCCTGGCGCGGGCCCGGGCCACCCGGCCGGGGGACGGGGCCACGGCCTGGCTGTCCTCCGTGGAGGCCGACCTCGCTGCCGGTCGCCGGGCCTCCCCGTGGGATGGGCGCGTGGTGCTGGACGAGAAGTAGTGTCTTGTTCGTGTCCTCTCGGCTGCGGCCCGGGGATTGCGGATCACCCCCCTGTCCGTACCGTGGTCTGGCCCGCGAGGGCAGGAGGTCGTCCATGCGCCTGCTGAGCATCCTCACCCTGTGCCTGGCCGTGGCCTGTGCCGCCGCGGGGACGGCCCACGCCGACCCGCAGCAGGTGGCGGTGGGGGCGCTGCGCACCCCGGCCCAGCGCACCGGGGCCGGCCTGCGCGGCGAGCCGCGCATGGGCGCGGCCATCGTGGCCAAGGTCGAGCACGGCACGCGCCTGGTGGTGGAGGCGGTCGCGGGCAGCGAGAGCGTGCGCTGGATCCGCGTGCGCGTGGCGCAGGCGCAGGGCGAGGCGCGCGTGGGCTGGCTGCGCGCCAGCGAGACGGTCGAGCCGCACGCGCTCACCGGCGCCGGCAGCACGCTGGGCGTGCAGGGCGTGACGGGCGCGCGCGTCGATGCGCGCGAGCAGTCGGCCGCGGCGCGCGGCTTCGGCCCGGGCATCGAGGCGCGCGCGGCCGCCAGCGATGCGCAGCTCAAGGCCGCGCTCGCCGTCGTGGACGCGCGCGTCGAGGGCGTGAAGCCCACGCCGGAGCAGGTGGCGGCCTTCGCCCGCCAGGGCCGGCTGGGAATGCCCGGTGTCACGCGCTAGCCCCGGCCCCGCAGGAGGACGCCCCATGCCGCACGCCCACCATGCCGCCCGTGCCGGGCGTGCCTCCCGTGCGGGCCTGCTGGCGCTGGCCCTGGCGCTGGCGGGCTGCAGCGCCGCCGACCTGGCTGGCAACGCCGCCGGCGGGCTGGTGGGAGGAGGGCGTGCCGGCGAGAGATGGCGCGGGCCGCCGTCAGCGGGGCGCTGGACACCGCCACGCAGATCAGCAAGCGCTTCTCGCCCGAGCAGGAGTACTGGCTGGGGCGCTCCGTGGCCGCGCAGGTGATCGCGCGCCACGGGCTGGATCCTGACGAGCGCCGGCAGGACTACGTGCGCAAGGTGGGCGCGGCCATCGTGGCGCTCTCCGACCGCCTGCCGGCCACCTACGGCGGCTACCACTTCGCGGTGCTGGACAGCGACCTCGAGAACGGCCTCTCGGGCCCCGGCGGCTTCGTGTTCGTGACGCGCGGCGCCCTGCTGCGCTGCCGCAGCGAGGACGAGCTGGCCGCGATCCTGGCCCACGAGCTGGCGCACGTGGCCCTCAAGCACGGCGAGGGCGTGGTGCGCGCCAGCCCGGGCTGGCAGTCGGGCATCGGCACGCTGCTGAAGGTGGCCGGGGCGGCGGCCAACGCCAACGAGCAGAGCATCGCGCCCAACCTCGCGGGCCTGCTGGCCGACACGGCCCAGGGCCTGGCCAAGCAGCTGGCCGAGACGGGCTACGGCAAGGAGGCCGAGCTGGCCGCCGATCGCGAGGGCACGCTGCTGCTCTACAGCGTGGGCTACGACGCGGCGGCGGTGCGCGACTACCTGGGCGCGGCCGAGGGCCGCATGGCCCGCTCGTGGGAGACCCACCCCGCCCCCGAGGTGCGCGTGGCC
Organism: Planctomycetia bacterium; assembly: GCA_046094945.1. GTDB lineage: Bacteria > Planctomycetota > PLA2 > PLA2 > JAEUHO01 > CAXQZU01. The sequence goes on from JBJTIJ010000328.1 coordinate 7,497, forward strand.
GCCCTCGAGGAGGTGGTGCGCGCCGACGGCGGGGGCTTCGACGGCGGCGTGGGACGCACGGCGCGCGACGCACGCTGGGCGGCCTTCCTCGCCGGCCAGCCGGTGGGCGAGGTGGCCGCGCCCGGCGCGGGCGAGCGCGGCACCTGCGCGCGCCGGGCGCCTGCGGCGCCTAGAGGTCGAGCGACTGGCCCGGGCGCAGGAACTCGATGCGCGGGTCGCCCCCGGCGCGCAGCGCCGCCTCGATGCCGTCCTCGTAGCCCGGCTTGAGGTGCGTGACCAGCACGCGCGTGCGCGTGCGCAGCTTGGCCAGGTCGGCCAGCAGCAGGCGGGGCGTCATGTGCTTGCTCTTGCGCGCCAGGTCGAGCAGGTCGTCGGTGAACGAGCACTCCACCACGATGGCGCGCAGGTCTGGCTGGCGGTCGGCCAGCCGCCAGGCCTCGTCGGTGGTGGTGGTGTCGCCCAGCACCAGCACGCTGTGCCCGTCCCGGCGCACGAGGTAGCCCTGGCAGGGCACCACGTGCTCGAGGCCCACGGCGGTCACCTCGTGGCCGCTGTCCAGCCGCCGCGTGCTGCCGGCCTCCATGGGCTGGAAGTGCACCAGCGGCTGGTCGTCGATGCGGGCGCCGGTGAAGTCGGGCCAGATGCGGTCGTTGAACAGGTGCTTCTTGAGCGTCTCGAGCGTGAAGGCCGAGCCGTGGATGGTGAAGGTGCCCGCCCCGGGCCCGAAGCGGTTGGCCAGCAGCAGCGGCACGGTCCACACGTGGTCGAGGTGGCCGTGGGTGAGCAGCAGGTGCGAGAGGGCGCGCTGCTGCTCCAGCGGCAGCGCCGTGGTCAGCGCGCCCGCGTCGATGGCCAGCGTGCCGTCCAGCAGGTAGCAGGAGAGCGGCAGCCCCGGGGCACTGCCGCCTGCACAGCCGAGGACGCTCAGGCGCATGGCAGGAGCCTACGGCGACGGCGCGGCCGCGC
>JBJTIJ010000329.1:0-11123 GCA_046094945.1 Planctomycetia bacterium
GCCTCGCCCCCGGGGGCGAGGCCCCCTAGCCCGGGCGGGACCAAGGCCTCGTCGGGCGCGGCCGGGGCCTCGGGCTCGTCGGGCAGGGCCTCGATGGCGCGGCGCCGGCGGCGGCGCAGCGAGGCATAGCCCAGCGCGCAGCCCAGGGCCAGCAGCATCAGCAGCACGCCGCCCACGTCCTGCAGCAGCCACATCCACCAGCCGGGCCGCTCGCGCTGCACCGAGAGGCGCCAGTCGGCGTGCCAGTCGCTCAGGCCGTTGCCCGTCACGCTGCGCAGCGCGCGGTCGAGCGCCTCGGCGGGGCTGCTGCTGTCGCGGTCGTCGCGCACGGCGGCCAGGAGCCCGCGCACGCCCGCCCAGCCCTCGCGCGCGATGAACAGGCCCACCCAGCGCCGCGCCTGCTGGTAGGCGAGGCTGGCGGCGAGGGTCTCGCCGGGCCAGGCCGTGTCGAGCGCCGAGAAGGCGATCTCCTCGCCGCGCGCCAGCGCCAGCTCCAGCTGGCCCTCGCCCTGCAGCACGCTGGGCTCGCCGCCCACCTCCTCGGCCAGCCCCTCCTCGAACCAGCGCGGCAGGCGGCGCGCGCCTGCACCTGCACCCGCGCCCGCCGCGCGCGCCCACACGAGGTGCACGGCCTCGTGGCGCAGCGTGGCCGACAGGCGCAAGGGCGCGCCCTGCGGGCCGTCGCTGCGCACCACCACGCGCCAGCCGCCCACGGTGATGCCGGCGGCCCACTCGGGCGCGGCCGCGCGCGAGAGCTCGCGCAGGCGCTCGACGCCGCGCACCACGCACAGCTCGGCGCCCTGCAGCGACACCGCCAGCCCCAGCCGCTCCTGCACGTCGGCCAGCACGCCCGCCCAGCGCGCGGCCGCATGCTCGCCGCCATCGCGGGCGTCCTCGTCCCAGCGCACCTCCAGCCCGGCCGCGGCCGGCCGGCCCGCCGGCGGCTCGTCTGCCGCGGCGCCGCGCGCGCCCGGCGCGACCCCGCAGGCCAGGACCAAGGCCATGCACAGCACCATGCACAGCCACGCGCGCGCGCCGGGAAGGCCGCGTGCGCGGGCAGGTGCCGCGGCGCGGCCAAGGCTCACGCCGTGCCGCGCACCACGAACACGTGGCAGCGCGCCCGGCGCAGCACGCGCTCGGTGACGCTGCCCAGCAGCAGGTGGTCGAGCCGCGAGCGGCCGTGCGAGCCGATCACGATCACGTCCGCCGACACCTCCTGCGCGGCGTCCACGATCTCGGCGGCGGGCTTGCCCTCGCGCACCAGCGGGCGGATGCGGGCGTCGCCCTGGCCGGCCACCAGCTGCTCGAGCCGCTCGCGCGACAGGCGCGCCATCTCGTCCACGTCGCGCCGGTGCGCGTAGACGCCGTAGGTGCCCTCCATCACGGTGGGCAGCGTCTCCACGGTGTGCAGCAGCAGGATCTGCGCATCGGGCGCGGCCAGGCGGCGGGCCATGTCGATCACGCGCGGCGTGATCTCGCTGAAGTCCACGGGCACGAGCAGGCGCTTGAAGAGGTCCATGGGCGGCATTCTGGCATGGCCTGCGGGCCGGCGCCACGCGCCCACGGCCACCGTCGCCGCTAGCCGCTAGCCGCGCACCGCACACCGCACACCGCGCACCGCGCACTGCAGCGCGCCCCGTCGCTCGCCTAGGCGCCGGGCGAGCCCTGCGCGGCCGGCGCCGCAGGACGCGGCACCACGAGGCGGTCGCCGGCCATGATGCGGTGGCCGTTGAGGAAGTCGCGCACGGCCATCGCGCGCCCGCCGGCGGGCTTGACCTGCGTGATGCGCAGCACGCCGGGGTGGCAGGCCACGTCCAGGCCCGCGGCACCGGCGGCCACCACGGTGCCCGGCGGCAGCGGGTGGCCCTGGCTGTCGGCGGGCACGGCCTCGGCGTCGAGCACCTCGCTGCGCAGCAACGTGAGCGGCACCGGATCGTGCTTCACGCGCGGCTGCCAGGCCACGTGCGCGCCCGGCCACGAGGTGACGGCGCGGATGTGGTCCTTCACCGTGCGCGCCGGGTGGCCGAAGTGCACGGTGCCGTCGTCCTTCGTCATGCGGTGCACGTAGGTGGCCTTGTCGTGCTCCTGCGCCACGGCCTCGACCGTGCCCTCGAACAGCGCCGGCAGCAGGCGCACGAGGGCGTCGGCGGCCATGCTGGCCAGGCGCGCGGTCACCTCGTCGGCCGTCTCGTGGCCCTCCAGCGGCAGCGGCGCGCGCGCCAGCACCGGGCCCTCGTCGAGGTTCTCGTCCATGCGGAAGATGGTGACGCCCGTCTCGGGCGCGCCGTCGCGCAGCGCCGCGGCCACCGGGCTGGCGCCGCGGTAGAGCGGCAGCAGGCTGGTGTGCAGGTTGATGCAGCCCAGCCGCGGCAGCGCCAGCAGGGCCGGGCCCAGCTTCTGCCCGAAGCCGGCCGTGATGACGAGGTCGGGGCGCGCCTCTTCCAGCACGTCGCGCGAGGTGCGACCGTTGACGTCGTGCGTGCGGTGCAGCGTCAGGCCCGCGGCCTCGGCCTCGCGCGCCACGGGCACGGCCACCAGCCGCCGGCCGCGCCCGGTGGGCCGGGGCGGGGGCGTCACCACCAGCACGGGCGCGTAGCCCGCGCCCATCAGCGAGTGCAGCGCCGGCACGGCGAACTCGGGCGAGCCCATGAAGACGATGCGCGGGCCCACGTGCTGCGCGGCGGGCGCGTCGGGCTCCAGCAGGTGGTCGTGCGCGGCCGGCGACTCGTCCCCGGCGGGCACCAGCGCCTCGGGGCGCAGCTCGATGGTGATGTCGCCGAAGCCGTCCTGCAGCGCGCGCACCTTGCGCAGCTTGAGCAGCTCGAGCAGCGCCAGGAAGGCGCCGATGAGGAAGCTGCGGTCGGGCTGCTCGGCCACCAGCGCGCGGAAGCTCAGCGGGCCGCTCTGCGCCACCAGCCGGTCGAAGATGCGCTCGACGAAGTGCGTGATGGGCAGGCGCTCGCGCGCCATGGCCACCGTGGGCTCCTCGCCGCCCGTCTCGCGCAGCAGGCGCTGGAAGGCCGAGACCAGCGAGAAGAGGTCGGCCTCGATGGGCAGGTCCTCGGGCACCTCCACGCCGGGCGGGGCCACGCGCACGGGCAGCAGGTCTTCCTGGTGCTCGGCACGCTCGGCCAGCTGGTGGGCGGCGCCCTTGTAGCGGCGGTACTCCAGCAGCTGGCGCACGAGGTCCAGCCGCGGGTCGAGCTCGTCTTCCTCCAGCGGCGTCTCGCGCGGCAGCAGCGCGCGGCTCTTGATCACCAGCAGCTGGCCGGCCACGACGAGGTACTCGCCGGCCTTGTCCACGTCCAGCGAGCCGGCCTGCGCACGCAGCGTGGCGAGGAAGGCGTCGGCCACCTGGGCCAGCGACACCTCTTGGATGTCCACCTCCTCTTCCTGCACGAGGTGCAGCAGCAGGTCGAGGGGGCCGGCGAAGTTGGCCAGGTCGACGATCAGGGCCGGCTGCGCGGCCGAGAGGCCGTGCCCCGAGGCGGCGCCGGGCGCGCGGGCGGGGGCGGCCTCGGCCGGCACCTCGCCGGGCCCGGGCTCGCCGGAGGGCTCGTTCGGCGGGGTCGGATCGCTCGGCACGGGCCCATCCTACGGGTGGGGTCCCGTTCGCAGGTACGTAGGTGTGCGCGGCGCGCGTGCGGCTCGCGGGCCGGTGCGGCGGCACGCGGGCCCGTGCGGCGGCGGGCGGGCCGCACGGCGGCGGGCAGGCGGGTGCGCGCAGGCCGCCTGCCGCGAGGCGGGTCCCCAGCAGGCGCAGGCCTACAATCGCCGCGATGCTCGCTGGCGCGACCCTCCCTGTGCCCGGCTGGGTCGCGGGCGCCGCCGTGGCGGCCGGCCGGGGCGCCTGAGCATGCGCCTGTGGATCTTCCTGCTCTGCTTCGCCGCGGGCACGGCCTGGGTGCTGGCGGCCGCCGGCGGCTGGCGCGGCCGCGGCCCGGTGGAGGCGCCCGGCAGCCTGCCGCGGCGCAGCGTCCCGGCCAGCGGCGCCGCCGTGCCGCTGGAGGGCTCGGGTGGCGGTGCGCTGCGCGTGCGCAGCGTGGGCGCCCCGCGCTACGCGATGCCCGAGCCGCTCACCTTCCGCGACCCGCAGGGCGGCGCCGACGTGGAGATCCCCCACTTCCTGCCGTGGGCCTTCGCCGCCGACGGCGCGCGTGCCGCCGGCGAGGGTGATGGCGCCGGCTTCGTCTTCGAGGACGTGACGCTGCGCGTCTACCGCGCGCCCGAGACGCGCGCCGAGGCCGAGCGCCTGCGCGACAACCCGCGCCTGATCGACGAGTTCGTGCGGCTGGAGGTGCGCGCCCCGCGCGCGCGCCGACGGCATCGCGCGCGCGCTGCAGGAGCAGGCGCGCCGCCCGGCCAGCGCGCCGGGCAGCACGACGGCCAGCGGCGCCGCGGTGCCGCCCGCGCCGTCGCCGGCGGCGGTCCCGGGCGAGGGCGGGCTGGCCACCATCCTGCTCGACGGCGGCGTGGAGGCTCGCGACCGCCGGCTGGGCGTGGTGGCGCGTGGCGAGGAGATCGCCTTCGAGCCGCAGACGGGCGTGTCGCGCGGCCGCGGGCCCTTCACCGTCGAGCACGCGGCCTGGTCGCTGCGTGGCGAGGGCTTCTCGCTGCTGCCCGAGGCCGGCGGCGAGCGGCCGGGCCTCGCCTCGTCGTTCCGCGTCGAGCTCGAGTCGCGCGTGTTCCTCGCGGTGGACGAGGACGTGCTGGGCGCGGGCGGCAGCCCGCTGGGCAACGGCGCGGGCCTGGGCAGCGCCGACTTCCGGCCGGCGCGCGTCTTCGCCGGGCGCGCGGCCGTGGTGCGCGATGCGCGTGCGCCGGGCGGCTCGCTGGTGATCGCGCTGGAGAAGGGCGTGCGCGCGCTGCAGCAGGGCGGGCGGCGCCTGCAGGCCGAGCGCCTGGTGCTGGAGCTGGAGCAGGCCGCGCCGGCCGGCGCCCTCGCGGCCACCGCGCCCGCCGCCACCGCGCCAGTGCCCGCCGCCGCCAGCGAGGGCCTGGGCCGCTGGCGCCTTGCCCACCTGCGCGGCGAGGGCAATCCGCTCACCATCGAGGTGCCCGACCTTGCCGCGCCCGGCGAGCCTGCGCGCGCGGCCCTGCTGAGCACGCTGCGCCTGCGCCACGAGCCGGGCTTGGCGGGCGCCGGGCCCACCACCACGCTGGAGGGCCCCAGCGAGCTGGTGCTGGAAGGCGACGTGGCCTTCGCGGGCGAGCGCGCGCCCGGGGCGCGCATGCGCGCCAGCGCGCGCGAGCGCATGCTGCTGGGCCCCGCGCCGGCACAGGCGCCCGGCGGGCTGCAGGGACGCCGCATCGAGCTGCGCGGCCTGGCGCGCCTGGAGCGCCTGCCCAGCGCCGGGCTGCCGGGCAGCGACCTGCTGGAGGCCGACTTGTTCTCGCTGGAGCTGCGGCCGGTGCTGCCCGAGGAGGGCCTCGCGGCGCGCGAGCTGCCCACCCGCGTGGCCGCGCTGGGCCACGTGCGGCTGGGCGGCACGCGCATGGAGGGCGAGACCGAGCGCCTCGTGGTGGAGGGCCTCGACACGCTCGCGCCACGCGTCAGCGTCGAGGGCGTGGGCACGCGCCTGTCGCTGGTGGGCTTCGGCAGCGGCCAGCGCCTGCTGGGCGCCGACGAGCCGCTGCAGGACGGCGCCGGCGCCGAGGCCGGTGCCGCCGACAGCGCGCGCCGCGGGCGGGCGTGGGTGCTCGACCGGCTGGAGGCGCGCGGGCCCGTGGCGGCCCAGACGCGGCTGGGCGGCCCCACGGCGGGCGTGGCGGCGTGGGTGGAAGGCGACTGGGTGGGCTACGAGCGCCTGAGCGAGCGCGCGCTGCTGCTGGGCTCGCCCACCGCGCCGGCCACCATCCACGTGGCCGCCGCCGGCAGCGAGCAGCACGCGCTGCGTGCGCCGCGCATCGCCTTCGAGCGCGCGCGCGGCCGCCTGCGCGCCGAGGAAGGCGTGCGCGCCGAGGTGTGGCTGGCCGGCGAGGCCGGCGACGTGCGCGCCACCGCGCTGGCCGGCGAGGCGCCCGCGCGGGGTGCGCTCTCGCGGCTGGACCTGCGCACCGACGGGCGCATCGAGGTGGACCTGCGCGTGGCGCGTCCCGGCGGCGAGCCGGCGCCCGAGCAGCCGCAGGTGCTGCGCGTGCTCTCGCCCTTCACGGCCGAGCTGCGCGCGCCGCCCCCGCAGGCCATCGATCGCCTGCAGGCCGCGCGGCTGGATGCGGTGCTGGCGCTGCGCGAGGCGGCCGCGCCCGCGGCCAGCGCGCCGGTGGCACGCGTGGCCCGCCCGCCTGCCGGCAGCACGGGCCCCTCCCGCGCAGCGCGGCCCGCGCCCGGCGGCGGCACGCGCACGGCCAGCGGCGCACGCGCGGCCACGTCTGCGCCGGCCCAGCGCTGGGCGCTGGACACGCGCGCGCTGCAGCTGGACCTGGACGCCGGCGAGCTGGGCGCGCTGCTGGCCGAGGGCGGCGTCGTGATCGACAGCCCCGCGCTGCGGCTGGAGGCCAGCAGCCTCTCGTTCTCGCGCGCGCTGGGCGTGGTGGCGGTAGAGGGCGGGCAAGGCCTGGTGAGCGCGCGGCTGGGCCCGGCACTGGCGCAGTCGGGCCAGGTGCAGGCGCGCGCGCTGCGCGTGGGCCTGGACGAGGGCGGCCCGCGCTGGGTGCAGGCCGCCGGGCCCATGCAGGCCGTGCTGGTGCGCCCAGCGCCCGAGGGTGAGGACCTGCAACGCGAGGAGCGCTACGAGTTCGACTGCCCGGGCGACGTACGCATCACGGACGGGCAGCTGCTGGCCGAGCGCGGCCCCTCGTGGGTGCGGCGCAGCTCGCGGCCGGCGCCGGGCGCGCCGTGGGCCGACCCTGCCGACATCTGGGCCGACCGGCTGGAGGCCCGCGGCCTGGGCCTGCTCTCGGGCGGCGCCGCCGGCGCCTCGGCCGCGGGCCGCGGCGTGCAGGCGCTGCTGGCCAGCGGGCCGGCCACCACCTTCCGCACCGGTGCGGGCGCCGACCTGGTCGAGATGTGGTGCACGCGCATCGACGTGGACCTGCTGCGCGGGCGGGCCGAGATCTCGGGCGCCGCCGACCGCGACGTGGTGCTGCACGTGGCCGGGCGCTTCGACAGCGAGCTCAAGCGCGCCGCCTTCGACTTCCGCACGGGCACGCTCGAGGACCTCGAGGCCGGGCGCGCCGTGCTGCGCCGGGGGCGCTGAGCCACATGGCCCCCACGCTCGCCCTCTTCGACGGCATCGGGTTCAGCGAGATCCTGATGATCGGCTTCGTCTCGATCCTGGTCTACGGCGGCCGGCTGCCCGAGGTGATGCGCAACTTCGGCGCGGCCTACGCGAAGTTCCGCCGCGGCCTGAGCGAGGCCAGCCAGCCGCTGCGCGACGAGCTGCAGCGCGCGACGGCGCCCGTGCGCGATGAGCTGCAGCAGGCCGCCACGCTGCCGCCCGACGTGCGCGCCGGCGTGAGCGAGGTGCAGGCCGACCTGCACGCCGACCTGCAGGGCCACGACCACACCATGCACCCCTCGGTGCCCTACGCGCCGGCCGTGGTCGCCGCCGGGGAGGCCGGGGAGGCCTCGTCGGCGGACCGCGCACCGGAGGAGCCCGCTGCGCAGCCCGCCCAACCGGCGCAGCCTGCGCCCTGGCCCTCCGCGCCGCGGCCGCCTGCGCCGCCGCCCGCCGGCGTGCTCGACGAGCCGCCGCCCGTCTAGGGCGCGCGCAGGCCCGCCCGATAGCCTCTTGTTCGCGTGCCCCGGGGCTGGGCTGGTGCGCCGGGCGCGCCCCGCCGGAGCCCAGAAAATGGCCCTCGCAGGGCGTCCCGGACGGCGCGGCTTACGCCGGGCCCCGGGCTGGCCGATAGGAGGCTACGCCCCCGGAGCATGGCCATGGACCCCTTCGACCGTTTCACGCGCCGCAGCCTGCGCGAGGTGCTGGTGACGCAGGGCGTCATCACGCACGAGCAGGCCGAGGACCTGGTGGACGCCGCGCGCGCCTCCGAGGACCCGCTGGGCCGCGTGGTGGTCGAGGCCGGCCACATGACGTCGTGGGACCTGATGAAGACGGTGGCGGCCCAGTACCAGATGCCGGCCCTGCCGCTGGCGGGCTTCCGCTTCGACGCCGCGCTGTGCGAGGACCTGCCGCCCTCGCTGCTGCACCAGCACCACACGCTGCCGGTGGGCCGCTTCGGCTCGGCCTGGTCGTTTGCCACGATGGAGCCGCCCAGCCGCGCCACGATCGAGGACCTGCGCGCCGTGTGCGGCGACAGCCTGTTCTTCTTCGTGGCCGACGGCGACGAGGTGCGCCGCCTGCTGCGCGAGCACGTCAAGGTCGTGGACGTGGCCTCGGACACCGGCTGGCAGTCGATCTTCGACGAGGCCGAGCAGAACGTGAAGAAGCCCAAGCCCTAGCGCGCGCCGCCCGCGGGGCACCCGCGGGACGCACGCAGGGCCCAGGCGGCCCGGCAGCCGGGCTAGACGTCCAGCGCAGTCACGTCCAGCGCGTGGCGCTCGATGAAGTCGCGGCGCGGCTCCACCGTCTCGCCCATGAGCAGCGCGAAGAGGCGGCTGGCCTCGGCCTCGTCGCTCAGCTGCACGCGCAGCAGCGTGCGCTTGGCCGGGTCCATCGTGGTGGTCCACAGCTGGTCGTGGTTCATCTCGCCCAGGCCCTTGTAGCGCTGGAGGTCCACGCCTTCCTGCCCGGCCTCGCGCACGTGGCGCAGCACGGCCTTGAGGCCGGCCACCTCCAGGGGCTCCTGGCCCTCGCGCACGATGCGGAAGGCCGCCGGCGCGGTGGACGGCGGGTCCCACTGCGCGGCCTCCAGCCCGTCTTCCGCCAGCGCCTTGGCCACGGTGGCCAGCTCGCCGCTCTCGTAGATGCGCTCGATGAGCGCGTCGGCCGCGCGCCGCACGTCGCCGGGGTCGCCCGCCTCGGCCGTCTTGAGCGGCCGGCCGGCCAGCGCCTCCTCCGCGGCCAGCGCCTGCGCCAGCTCGGCGTCGCCGTGCACGAAGACCGGCTCGCTGCCCTTGCGGGCCAGCAGCACGGCCGCCGTGGGCAGCTGCCCGCCGCGCGAGGCGGCCAGCGCCGCCCCCACCGGCAGGCCCCGGCGCTCGAGCGCGCGCGCCAGGTTCTCCAGCCGGCCCAGCGCCTGCAGCAGGCGCTCCATGCGCGGCCCGGCCACGGGCTGGCCGCGCCCGTCGACGCGCGCCAGCGACACGCCCGCGGCGCCCAGCGCCTGCAGGCGGGCCTGCAGCACCTTCTCGTCGAAGATGTACTCCTCGGCCTTGCTGCGCGCACGCGTGAGCTTGAACAGCGGCGGCTGGGCCACGAACACGCGGCCCTGCTCGACCAGCGGGCGCATGTGGCGGAACAGGAAGGTGAGCAGCAGCGTGCGGATGTGGCTGCCGTCCACGTCGGCGTCGGTCATGATCACGATCTTGCCGTAGCGGCACTTCGTGGGGTCGAAGTCCTCGGCGCCGATGCCGGTGCCCAGCGCGGTCACCAGCGCGCGGATCTCCTCGTGCGCCAGCATCTTGTCCACGCGCGCCTTCTCGACGTTGAGGATCTTGCCGCGCAGCGGCAGGATGGCCTGCGTCTCGCGGTCACGGCCCTGCTTGGCCGAGCCACCGGCCGACTCGCCCTCGACGAGGAACAGCTCGGTGCGCTCCACGTCGCGGCTGCTGCAGTCGGAGAGCTTGCCCGGCAGGCCGCCGCTGCCGAAGGGCCCCTTGCGGCGCACGAGGTCGCGCGCCTTGCGGGCGGCCTCGCGCGCCTGGAAGGCCTGCACGGCCTTCTCGACGATGGCGCGCGCCTGGCGCGGGTTCTCCTCGAGGTAGGCCTTGAGCGCGTCGTGCCAGACGCTGAAGACGATGCCCTCGACCTCGCCGTTGCCCAGCTTGGTCTTGGTCTGGCCCTCGAACTGCGGCTCGGGCACCTTGACCGAGATCACGGCCGTGAGGCCCTCGCGGAAGTCCTCGCCCGAGGGCTTGTCGTCTTCCTTGAAGTAGTTGCCCGCGCGGGCGTAGGAGAGCATCGCGCGCGAGAGGGCGTTGCGGAAGCCCGTCACGTGCGTGCCGCCCTCGGTGGTGTGGATGTTGTTGACGAAGCCCTGCACGTTCTCCGAGTAGCCGTCGTGGAACTGCGCGGCCACCTCCACCGTGACGCCGTCCTGCTCGCGCTCGCACGAGATCACGTCGTCGTGCAGCGGCGTGGCGCCCTGGTTGAGGCGCTGGACGAACTCCTTGAGGCCGCCCTCGAAGCGGAACAGCTCGTCGCGCAGCGGCTCGGCGCGCTCGTCCACGAAGCGGATCGAGATGCCGCGGTTGAGGAAGGCCAGCTCGCGCAGGCGCGTGGCCAGGATGCTGGCCTCGTAGACGATGCTGCCGAACACCTGCTTGTCGGGGCGGAAGAACACGCGCGTGCCACTCTTGTCGGTGCGCTCGCGGCGCTCGACGGGGCCGCGCGGCACGCCGCGCACGTACGACTGCACGTGCACGTGGCCCTTCTGGTGCACCTCGACCTCGCACTCCTCGGAGAGCGCGTTGACCACGCTGGCGCCCACGCCGTGCAGGCCGCCCGAGACCTTGTAGGCGCCCTTCTGGAACTTGCCGCCGGCGTGCAGCTTGGTGAAGGCCAGCGTGATGCCGCTGAGGCCATGCTGCTTGTTGACGTCCACCGGGATGCCGCGGCCGTCGTCCACCACCACCACGCCGTTGTCGGGCAGCAGGCGCACGGTGATGTTCTTGCAGTAGCCGGCCAGCGCCTCGTCGATGGCGTTGTCCACGATCTCGTACACCAGGTGGTGCATGCCGCGCGTGCCGGTGTCGCCGATGTACATGCCCGGGCGCTTGCGCACGGCCTCGAGGCCCTCGAGCCCCTGGATGCTGTCGGCGCTGTAGCCGGCGTCCACCGCCGGCGGCCGCGGCTCGGGGGCGCCCGCGGCGCCCGCGCTTCCTTCCGTGGGGCTGGCGCTCATCGGTCCTCCTTGGGGCGCGCGCGCGGCGCGCCGGCGGGCTGGGGCGCAAGAGGGGTCGCAGGAGGGGGCGCCACGCGCGAGGCGGGCGACGGCGACGCGGCCGGCACAGGCGCGCTGCCTGCCCCGACGTGCCGCTGGTGCGCCTGCGCGTGCTCAGC
>JBJTIJ010000330.1:0-3929 GCA_046094945.1 Planctomycetia bacterium
GAAGGGGTCCTTGGCCAGCGGCTGCTGGTCGCTGCCCAGCGCGGCGTTGGTCTCGCTGACCGTGCCGTCCACCGGGGCGTAGACCTCGCCGACGGCCTTCACCGACTCGACCTCGGCAGCCACCTCGCCGGCCTTGAGGGCGCGGCCCTTGTCGGGCAGCGACACGAACACCAGCTCGCCCAGGTGCTCGACGGCGTAGTCGGTGATGCCCACGGTGGCGGTGTCGCCGTTGACGATCACCCACTCGTGGCTCTTCGTGAAGCGGGCGTTGGCGGGGCGGTTGGCCATGGCTGTCTCCAGGGAAGGGCCGGCCGGGCGGCCGGCAGGCGGGGGACCCGCCGGCGTGCCTCAGCGCGCGCGACGGTAGAAGGGGGAGGGGACGACCTCGAAAGGGTAGCGCTTGCCGCGCACGTCGGCCTCGATGGCCGTGCCCGGGGCGGCGCAGCCCGCCTCGACCAGCGCGCGGCTGATGGTGCGCTCGATGGTGGGGCTGACGCCCCCGCTGGTGACCACGCCCACCTGGCGGCTGCCCTGCCAGAGGGTGGTGCCCGTGCGGGCCAGCGGGCCGCCCTTGGCGGCCAGCGACACGGCGCGGCGCGGGAAGCCCTGCGCCTTGAGGCGCGCCAGCGCCGGGATGCCCACGGTGCCCGTCTTGGACAGGTCCAGGCCGAACTCGAGGTCGGCCTCCAGCGGGTGGATCTCGCGCGAGATCTCGTTGCCGTAGAGCGGCATGCCCGCCTCCAGGCGCAGCAGGTCACGCGCGCCCAGCCCGATGGGGGCGGCGCCCAGCTTGCGGCCCGAGTCCAGCAGGGCGTCCCACACGCGCCGGGCGTGGGCCTTGTCGAAGAACAGCTCGAAGCCGTCCTCGCCCGTGTAGCCCGTGCGCGCCAGCAGGCAGGGGATGCCCAGCACCAGCCCGTTGGCGAAGCCGTAGTACTTGACGCCCGAGAGGTCGACGCTGCACAGCGGCTGCAGCGTCATCTCGCTGGCCGGGCCCTGCAGCGCGATCATGGCCTGCTCGTCGCTGAGGTCCTTGACGTCGGCGTCGTAGCCCTCCTCGGCCCCGCGCGCCGTCACCCACGGGCCGTCGTCGTCGCGGCCGCCGGCGTTGATCACGATGTGCACCACGTCGGTGCCGCGGTAGACGAGCACGTCGTCGATCGGGTAGCCGCGCTCGTCGAGCAGGAAGCCGTACTTGGCGCGACCCACCTTCAGGCGGCCGAGGCTGGCGCTGAAGACGCGCTCGACGAGCGCCTCGCGGTCCTTGCCGCGCACCTCCAGCCGGCCCATGTGGCACAGGTCGAAGAGGCCCACCTGCGAGCGCACGCGGCGCGTCTCGCCCAGGATGCCCTCGTACTGCACCGGCATGTTCCAGCCGTGGAAGTCCACCATGCGGGCCCCGGCCTCGACATGAGCCGGCGTGAGGGGGGTGCTGCGCATGCGCTCTCCGGGATCGGCGGGAAGGCGCGAACCTACCACTTCCCGTGCCGGGGACGGCATCCCGCGCGGGCCTGCGCAGGCCGTGGACGGCACCCGGCGGCTCGCGCGGCACAGCGCGGCCTCCACAGCGCAGGCGTGCGCCCCAGCGAGCCCCAAGCAGCCCCCGGCGCAGCCCGCCTCTGCAGGCGCCGCTGCGTGCGGCCTAGCGCGGCACCGAGGCCAGCGTGCTGCGGCCCCACGTCGACCAGGCGAGGTCTTCCATGAACTCCCGGTCGGTGCCCGAGCTGCCCACCAGCACCGTGTGGATGGCCACGCGCCGGAAGCGGTTGGCGCGGCGCCACTCCTCCAGCAGGCGGAAGGGGCGGTCGTAGGCGCCGCGGCTGGGCACGCCGTCGCTCAGCAGCACGATGGTGTCCACGTCGTCCTGCGAGGCCGCCAGCAGGGCCTCGTAGAAGGCGCCCCAGCCACGCGCCTCGGCCTGCCCCAGCCACTCGACGAGCTTGCGGCGCGTGGGCGCGTTGCAGGGCTGGAGCTTGCCCAGCGCGCGCGTCACCTCGGGCCGGGGCGGGAAGCCCGAGGGGTAGCGGTACACGAGCAGGTCCACGAGGCTGGACTCGGGCAGCGCCTCCAGCGTCTTGGCGAACTCCCGGCGCGTGATGTCCATCTTCGTCTCGGGCTTCTCGCCGCCGCTGCCCCCGCTGCTGTCGCGGCGCGCGGCCTTGCCCATCGAGCCCGACAGGTCGAAGACGAAGAGCATGCGGTCGGAGCGCAGCGGCAGGTTGAAGAAGGCCGCCGTGCGCGACTCGACGGCCTGGCCCTTGTCCACCTTCACGTGCGCCCCCGTGCGGCGGATGCGCCCGTGGCGGTCCGGGGCCGGGCGCTCGCCCAGCTGCACCTCGCCCTGCTTCTGCTGCCACCAGGCGCGCCAGATGTCGGCGTCGTCGGCGAGGTCCTCGCCGGTGATGGTGCGCAGGGCCTCGTGGGCGTCGTCGTGCAGCCGGCCGCCCTCGGCGCCGACGCGCTCGATGAGCAGCGGCACCACCTTGGGGTCCCAGAGCTTCACGGCGGCGTCGATGGCCGCGGCGCGCACGCGCCAGGAGGGGTCCACCAGCAGGTTGGTGAGCGCGCGCTCGCCCTCGCCCGGCCACGGCAGGATGGGGGTGCGCAGCTCCAGCGTGTCGGCCAGCGCCATGCGCGGCTCGGGGGCCTTGTCCGACCACACGCGGGCGAGGTCGGCCTCGTTGAGCTTGCCCACCTTCTGCAGGCCCAGCACCGCGCCGGCGCGCGCCAGCGGGGAGGGATGCTGCAACGCGCGGCGCAGCGGCACCTCGGCCTGCACGCCGCAGGTGGCCCCGGCCTCGCAGGCTGCCAGCGCGGCCTCGCCGTCCTTGTGCATCACGTGCTGCAGGAAGGCCGTGGAGGCCACCGTGCCGTCCCTGCCCTCCATGGCGGCGCGCGCCAGGGCCACGATCACCAGCGGGTGCTCCTCGCGCACCACCGCCTCCTCGAAGGGCTTCGTCACGCGGTCCAGGCCCGCCACGCCCAGCGCGGTGGCCGCCGCCGCGCGCACGCGCGGGTCCTTGTGGGCCAGCCAGGCCTTGGCCAGCGTGGCCTCGACCTTCTCGCCCTGCTCGGCCTTGAGCGCCGCGATCAGGGCGCTGACGGCGTGGTCGCGCACGTGCTCGAAGGGATCGACCACCAGCGTGAGCAGCAGGTCGAGCGCCTCGGGCGTGCCGGCCTTGGCCACGCGCTTCATGGCCGCGATGCGCTTGTCTTGCTCGAAGGGGTCCTTGGCGAAGTTGCGGACGGTGTTGATGTCGTCCTTGAGCGGCGGGTCGTCGGCCCGCGCCGCGGGCAGGGCCGTGGCGAGCATCAGGAGGCCAGCAGCCAGCAAGGCAGGGCGGGCGGCGCGCATGGCGCGGAGCCTAGCAGCGGGGGGGCGTGCGGCGCGAGGGGTCGCCCGCGAGCCGGCACGAAGCGTCCGGGCAGCAGGCGGCCCGGCACGGCGTGGACAGGCGGCCGGCGGCTGCCGGCCCCGTGCTCAGCGCGGCACGCTGCAGTCCGAGACCACCGCGCAGGGGCTGGCCTTGCGCAGCTGACGGCCCTCGATCAGGTCGCAGGGCTCGTACCAGTCCCAGTTGTTGCAGCAGTCGGGCTGCCAGGTCCAGCAGGCCCGCGTGGCCGGCGAGCAGCTGCCACAGCCGCCGCGCGAGGAGCTCGAGCAGCCCGCGGCCGCCCGCGAGGCGACGAGGGCGAGGAGCAGCAGGGCCTTGCGCATGGGGGAGCCTCCGGGCCGCGCCCCCTCAGGGGCCGACACTTGCCATGATCGGCCAGACCGGGCCGGCGGCCCAACGGTCGGGCGAGCCGGACCCCGGCCGGGGGCCTCGCAGGGCTATCGGCATCCTAACGAGCCCGGCCCCGGGGGCGGTCCCTGGTCTGTGGCGTGGCCGTGGCGCGGGCGGGCCGTGGGCGCCCGTGCCGGCGCCGCT
>JBJTIJ010000331.1:0-7045 GCA_046094945.1 Planctomycetia bacterium
GCTTCGGCCCCAACGAGCTCTCCGGCACGCTCACCTTCGCCGCCGCGCAGGGCTCGGGGGCGGTGCTGGAGGCCGAGCCCAACGACTCGGTGGACACGGCCCACGACCTGGGCCAGCTGGCGGCCGGCAGCACGCTGGTGGTGCGCGGCCACACGACCACCGACGCCGGCGACCCCTTCGACGGCTTCCGCCTGCAGGCGCCGGGGCGGGTGCGCGTCACGGCCACGATGGACTTCGACGACAGCGCCGGCAACGACTTCGACATGTTCGTCTACGAGCCGGCCAGCATGCAGGCCGTGGAGGACTACTACGCCTCGACGGCGCCCGAGGTGGGCGTGTTCCACGCCAAGGGCGTCTTCTACCTCGTGGTCTATGCCTACGCCGGCAGCGGCGACTACGTGCTGACCGTGACGGCCGAGGCGCCGGCGGCGCCCATCGCCGAGCGCGAGCCCAACGGCACCTGGTCGTCCTACTCGGGCGGCGTGGTGACGCAGGCGCAGTGGCTGGGCGAGGCCGTGCCCGGCGACAGCCTCCAGCTGGCGGGCAGCGCCAGCTCCAGCACCGACGCGCGCGAGGCGCTCTACCTGAGCCTGCCCTCGGCCGCGCGCGTCGCGCTGAGCCTGTCGGTGCCGCTGGGGGCCGACTTCGACCTGCGCGCATGGGACGGCAGCACCGACCGCACGGCGCCCACCTTGCTGGCCACCTTCAACAGCACCAGCCGGCCCGAGACGGGCACGCTGGAGGTGCAGGCGGGCACGCTGCTGGGCATCACGGTGGACGCCTTCTCGGGCAGCGGGCCCTGGACGCTGACGGTCAACGTGCAGAGCCCGCTGGCCATGCTCTCCAAGCCCGGTGGGCTGGTCGCGCGCGGCGCGGCGCACAAGTCGCTGGAGCTGGCGCGCGCCAAGGCGCCGGCCCACGGGCTGGCCTTCGGGCGCATCCTGACGCGCTTCGTGCCCGGCGAGGTGCTGGTGGGCTGGCAGGACGCTGCCTCCGGCGAGGCCGCGGCGGGCGCCGGGGCGCTGGCCGGGCGCGCGGGCAAGCTGCGCGAGGCCGCCGGCCCCTCGGCCCAGCACCTCGAGGTGCAGGTGCCGGATGGGCTGGACGCCGAGGCGGCCGCGCGCAGCACGCTGGCGCGCGTGGACGCCATGGCCGGCCTGCCGGGCGTGCGCTACGCCGAGCCCAACCGCATCCGCCAGCGCCTGGCCGAGCCCAGCGACCCGCTCTACAACCTGCAGTGGCACTACCCGCTGATGCGGCTGCCCGAGGCGTGGGACATCACCACCGGCAGCGCCTCGGTGGTGGTGGCGGTGATCGACACCGGCCGCAAGGACCACCCCGACCTGGCCGGCAACCAGTCGGGCGGCTACGACTTCATCAGCGACGTGGCCACGGCGGCCGACGGCAACGGCCGCGACAGCGACCCCACCGACGCGGGCGACGCCGAGGGCGGCTACCCCTCCTCGTGGCACGGCACGCACGTGGCCGGCACCATCGGCGCGCGCGCCAGCAACGGCATCGGCGGCGCGGGCGTGTGCTGGAACGTGACCATCATGCACCTGCGCGTGCTGGGCAAGGGCGGCGGCACCGACGCCGACATCGCCGCGGCCATCCGCTACGCGGCCGGCCTCTCCAACGCGGCGGGCGTCGTGCCCGCCACGCCCGCGCGCATCATCAACATGAGCCTGGGCGGCCCGGGCACCAGCCAGACCATGCAGGACGCCGTGACGGCGGCGCGCGCCGCGGGCGTGACGGTGTTCGCCGCGGCGGGCAACGAGGCCACCTCGGCCTTCAGCGTGCCGGCGGGCCTCACGGGCGTGATCGGCGTCTCGGCCGTGGACGCGGCCGGCGTGGTCACCTCCTACAGCAACTACGGCCCCAGCGTGGACCTGGCCTGCCCCGGCGGCGACAGCGGCGCCGACAAGAACGGCGACGGGCAGCCCGACGGCGTGCTCTCCACGCTCTACGACCAGTCCACGCCGCCCAAGCCCATCTACGAGTTCTACGACGGCACCTCGATGGCCTGCCCGCACGCCGCGGGCGTGGCGGCGCTGATGCTGTCGGTCAACTCCACGCTCACGCCGGCGCAGGTCGAGACGCTCATGACCAGCACGGCCGAGGACCGGGGCACCCCGGGCCGCGACGACCGCTACGGCCACGGGCTGGTGAACGCCGCCGCGGCCGTGCGCGCGGCGCAGGGCGCGACGGGCACCACGCCGCTGCTGTCGGTCTCGCCGCTGGCCATCAGCATGGGCAGCACCGACACCACGCGCGATGCCTACGTGGCCAACGTGGGCGGCGGCGCGCTCGCCGTGGGCACGCTGGCCGTCTCGACCGACTCGGGCGGCAGCTGGCTCTCGGCCAGCACCTTCGGCAGCGGCAACGCCACGCGCAACGTGGACGGCATCCGCATCACGGCCAGCCGCACGGGCCTGGCCGACGGCAGCTACGCCGGCCGCGTGCAGGTGGCCAGCAACGGCGGCTCGGCCACTGTGCAGGTGCTGCTGCAGGTGGGCTCCAGCGGCGGCGGGGGCGGCGTGCCCGACCTCACCGTCTACGTGCTGGCCGTGGACGCCACGACGGGCGACACCGTGCGCGAGGAGGTGGTCACCACCGCCACGGCCTCCACCTTCCGCCTGCGCAACCTGCCCGACGGCACCTACCTGCTCTACGCCGGCACCGACCTGGACAACGACGGCTTCATCTGCGGCACCGGCGAGTGGTGCGGCGCCTGGCCCGTGGCCAGCGACCCGCAGCCCATCACCGTCGCCGGCGGCGAGGTGCTCAGCGGCCTGGAGGTGCTGGTGGCGGCCGACGAGTCGGTGGGGGCGGCCAAGGCCGGCCCGCGCAGCGCCCTGCCCGGCCTGCGCCGGGTGGGCTGCGGCAGGCGCTAGGGCGCGCCCGAGCCGGCGTCGCGGGCCAGCGGGGCGAGCAGCACGTCCACGGGCGCGAGGGCGTCGGTGAGCAGCGGGGCCTGCGTGCGGGCGTGCAGCGCCTCGAGCTCGGCGGGGCTGTAGCGCACGATGGGCAGCGGGCGCTCGAGGTCGTCCACGAGGCGCTCGAGCGAGAGCGGGGCCTGCGAGGCCACCAGCAGGAAGGTCTCGCGCTGCTCGTCGTGGCGCGGGCCCAGCGAGAGCACGTGCACGTGGGGGAAGGTGGCGCCCAGCGTGCGGTGCATGGCGGCGAGGAAGGCGCCGTGGCGGAAGGCGTCCACCACGTTGACGAGGTAGGCGCCGCCCGGCGCCAGGCGCGCGCGCACGCTGCGCGCGAACTCCTGCGTGGTGAGGTGGAAGGGCACGCTGAAGTCGTTGAAGGCGTCGCCGAAGACCACGTCGTAGCGCTCGTCGGCGGGCCGCGCGGGCAGGGCCAGGCGCGCGTCCTGGTGCAGGATCACGTGGCGCGGGCTGTCGGGCAGCGCGAGGTGCGAGCGCGCGGTGTCGGTGACGGCCGGGTCGATCTCGGAGGTGACCAGTTGCGCCTCGGGGTCCAGCGCCAGCACGCGGCGCTGGAAGGTGTAGGGCCCGCCGCCCACGAAGAAGGCGCGCTGGCCGCGCGCCGGCGCCACCTGGCGCCACACGGCCGCGGCCACGATCTCGTAGTCGTAGCCCAGCCAGGTGGGGTCGGAGAGGTCGGCGAAGCCGTGCGTGAGCTTGTCCAGGCCCAGCTGGCGCACGACGTGGTGCGTGCGCAGGGCCAGGCGCGCCACGGCGGCCTGGTCGCGCGGGTCGCCCACGTGCTCGACGAGCGCGGCGTAGTCGGCGCCCGCCAGCGGCGGCCCCAGCCACGCGAGGCGCTGGCGCGCGGGGCTCCAGGCCACCTTGCCCGCCAGGCGCGGGTCGGCCTCCAGCGCCGCCATGTCGGGGGGCGTGGCCAGCCAGCACCAGCGGCCGTGCTCGGCATCGACGCGGATGCGGTAGTAGGCGCTCTCGCGCACGTGCACGTCGGGCGCGTCCTCGCGCAGGCGCAGCAGGCGGCCCACGCCGGCCAGCGTCTCCAGCACGCCGCCGGCGCCGGCGGGGGCCATCGAGAGCACGGCCACGGCCACCAGCACGGCGCGCAGCGCCAGCAGCGAGGCGCGCCCGGCCACGCGGTCGCAGGCCCGTGCCAGCTCGAAGCACAGCAGCGCCAGCAGCGCCGTGGTGCCCAGCCAGGGCAGCAGCGCCAGCGGCGTGGCCAGCGCGCCCAGCACGGCGCCCAGCGTGCCCAGCGCCTGCATGCGTCCCACCGTGCGGCCGTGCCGCGCGGGGTCGGCCAGCGCGGCACGCGTGAGCGCCGGGCCCAGCGCGCCCAGCGCCAGCGCCGCGGGCAGGAAGCCCACGGCCGCGGCCAGCACGCACTGCAGGCCCCCGGGCAGCGCCGGGTGCAGCACGCGCGGCATGAGCAGCGGCGTCCACAGGCACACGCCCACGCCCAGCGCGCACCAGGCCAGGCCCTGCGCCAGGGCCACGCGCGGCGCGCCCTGCCCGGCGAGGCGGTCGGCCATGCGCCCGCCCAGCGCCGCGCCCACGGCCGAGCCCACCAGCATGACGCCCAGCACGGCCGTCCACGTGTAGAGGCTGTTGCCCAGCCCGAGCACGGCGATGCGCCCCGCGGTCATCTCCAGCGACAGGAACACGAAGCCCGAGAGCGCCGCCAGCCACGCCAGGCGCCGGCCGCTGGGCAGGCCCTCGGCACGGGCGTCGGGTGCGGCCGCGGCGGGCGGCACCGGGGCAGGGGCGGGCGCGGCCGCCGGCGCCTGGGCGCCGGCCGTAGCGCGGCGCGCGCGCAGCGCCAGCGGCAGCGCCGGCAGCACGCACAGGGCCGCGGCCACGTGCAGCACGCTGGCCACCTCCAGCCGCGGCAGCAGCAGGTAGCCGCCGGCGAAGACGCCCAGGCCCGCGCCCACGCTGCCGGCGGCGGCCAGCAGGCCCAGCACGCGCCCCGGTGCGGGGCTCTCGCGCAGCGCCTCGCGCGTGAGCAGCGGGCCCAGCGTGCCCAGCAGCACGGCGGGGGCGAGGAAGCAGGCCGGCGTCACCAGCAGCGCCGCCACGGCCGGCGAGGGGGCCAGCGCCGCCAGCAGGCCCTGCAGCGCCGCGTGCAGCCACGGCGCCAGCGCCAGCAGCAGGCCGGCGCCCAGCGCCAGCGGCAGCAGCGGGCGCAGCCCGTGGCGGTCGGAGAGGCGCCCGCCCCACAGGTTGCCCAGCGCCAGGCCGCCCAGGAAGGTGGTGATGCTGGCGGCCCACGCCATCACGCTGGTGCCCACGCTGGGGGCCAGCAGGCGCGGCGCGGCCAGCTCGGCCACCAGCACGGCGGCCGAGGAGGTGCAGGCCAGCAGCGCGGGAGCGGCCCGCGCGCCGGGGCGGGGCGCGCTCACGGCTCGCGGGCCGCCACGGTGCTGCGCTCGCCGGCCCGCACCTCGGCGCGCACCTCCAGCCAGCGCGTGCCGTCGCCCGGCGGGTGCACGCGCGCGCGGTACGTGCCCGGCCGCAGCGCGCCGCTGCTGGCGAAGACGGGCTGCGTGCCCTCGCGCAGCAGCGTGACCAGGCCCTCGGCCGTGCCGTAGGGCGAGGCGCCGGCCACGATGCGCAGCGCGAGGCGCGGCTCGGCGGCCAGCCAGGTTCCGGTGGCGTCCACGCGCAGGCTGCCGCCGGGCGTGGGGGCGAGCGTGACGCGCGTTACCTCGCCGGCGCGCACCTCCACGTCGAGCAGCTCGTCGCAGAGGCCCGGCTCGCGCCAGGCCACGTGCAGCGGCTGGCGGCCCACGGGCAGGTGGGCGAAGGCGGCTCGCTCGCCCACCTTGGGCAGCAGCGTGCGCACGCGGCCCCCCAGGCGCGCCTCGCCGCCGCGTGCGGGCACCTCGCGCGCCTGCAGCTCGACGCTGCCGTGCGGCAGGTCGGCCAGCGCCAGCGTGGCCGGCACGGGGCCCGCGCCCGCGGCCTCGACTGTCACCTCGCCGCTGCGCGGCGGGGCCTCGTCGCTGCCGGGGGCCGCCAGCAGCACGCGCCAGCGGCCCGGCCCGGGCAGCGCCACGCACAGGCCGGCGTCGGTGGGCAGCGCGCCCTCCTCGGGCAGCAGGCTGGCCGCAGGCTGCAGGCCGTCGCTTTCCGCGGCGAACACGCTCACGCCCAGCTCGCGCGCCCCGGAGGCCAGCGCGGCCGGGCCCAGCTCGGCCCACGGGCGCGCCCGGGCCGGCAGCGCCACGTCCTCGGCGCCGGCCAGCGCCGTAACCGGCGCGCCCGCCTCGGCGAAGGGCAGGCGCGCGGCGAGCTGGAAGCGGCCGCGGCCCACGTACTCGAGCGCGAAGCGGCCGTCGCGCTCGATGCGCACGCTGGGGCGCGCCAGCGGCGCCTTGCCCTCGCGCAGCTCCTGCACCTCCAGCACGCCGTGCAGGCTGGGCACGCGCTCGTCGCCCGGCAGCAGCACGCGGCCGCGGATGGGCAGTGCCGGCTCAGGGCCCAGCGAGCGCTCCAGCAGCTGGCCGGGCGAGGGCGCCGGCAGCTCGATGCGCACCTGCGCCACGCCGCGCTCGCCCTCCAGCGTGGCCCACAGCGCGGGCGCGTCCGCGAAGACGGCCCAGGTGGCGGCCTCGCCGGAACGCACCACGTCGTGGCCCTCGACCACGCGCCAGCGGCCGGCGCTGCCGTCGGGGTCGATGCGCGCGCGCGCGCTGGCAAAGCCGCTGGGGGCCACGCCCACGCGCAGCATGCCGCAGGCCTCCAGCACCAGCGTGGCCTCGTAGCGGCCCTCGCCGGCGGCCAGCACGGCCGGGCGCGCGCCGCTGCGCGCGGCATGGAAGGCGGCCTTGGCCTCGAGCGCGTCGGCCAGCGCGGCGGCCACGTCGGGGTCCTTGCGCGTGGCCGGGTCGAGGAGCTCGAGGGTGCCGTCGGCGGCCAGCGCCAGCCAGTCGCCGCCGGAGCGCGTGCGCACCAGCGCCTTGGGCAGCGGCCGGCCCTGCGTGTCCCTGACCTGCACGCGCACGCGCACCTGCGGCGCGCGGCGCATGCCCAGCAGGGCGTAGGCGCCGGAGGCCACGGCCAGCGCCAGGAACAGCAGGCCCAGCAGCAGG
>JBJTIJ010000332.1:0-7432 GCA_046094945.1 Planctomycetia bacterium
GGGCTGGGCAGGCCGGCGCCGGCCAGCGCCTGCAGCGCGCCCAGCGTGCGCGGGAAGCCCACGTAGGGCACCAGCTGCAGCAGCGCCTCGCGCAGCGTGCCCGGCGGCACGCCCGCCGCGCGGCAGGCGGCCGCCCGGGCAGCAAGCCCCCCCACGCCCCCGCGTGCGGCCCGCGCCAGCAGGGCGCCCAGCGCAGCCCGTTGCGCGGTTGTTAGCCCGGCGGGGTGTGCTGCGGCGGATTCGCCCACGGGCCCGGTTCTACCAGAGCCGCCGCGGGGATACGTTCAAGGCACGCAACACGGACGGTCGATACCGTCGGACGGCCCGCGACGTGTGCAGGCCAGGAGCCCCCATGGCCTCGCAACTGGACCGCGGCAGCCGCCTCTCGCGCCTTGCGCTGGGTGCCTCGGCCCTGATCACCGCCGGGCTGGCCTTCTGGCACGCCCCCGACCTGCTGGGCAGCAACGTGATGCTGGCCCTGCCGCTGCTGGTGGTGGGCGTGATGGCGCTGGGCGGCCTCGTGCTGCGCGGCATGCTCAACCCGCAGCGCGTGCTGTGGGTGCTGTGCGCCGACGTGATCATGGTGGGCCTGCTGGCGGCCATGCTGCCCGACAGCCTGCGCGAGGAGCGCGTGGCCTTCGCCGCGGGCTACCTCGTGTCCACGCTGGTGGCCGCCGTGGGCCGCCGCCGCGGCGCGGCCTTCGCCGGCGCGGCCGCCGGCGTGATGGTGAGCCTGCTGGGCGCGGCGCAGATGCTGCAGGCGGGCAACGTGGCCACGCTCAGCGTGGCCATCGCCGGCGTGCGCCTCGTGGTGATCGTGCTGGCCGCCGTCGAGGTGGCCTGGGTGAGCGAGGTGCTGCAGGTCGAGGCGGCGCGCCGGGCCACGCAGGAGCTGGTGCAGCGCGAGCTGCAGCAGCGCGATGCCGAGGCGGCCGAGATGCTGCTCTTCGCGCAGGCGCTGGCCCAGTCCGAGGGCCCCAACGAGGTGATGGAGACGATGCTCAAGCACCTGCGCCGGCACTTCGACGTGCAGGCGCACGCGCTGGCGCTGGAGAGCGACGGCGAGGTGGTGGCCGTGTGGGAGGAGCGCGGGCGCCTCGAGAACGAGCACCTCTCCGAGCGCCGCGAGCGCCTGCAGCAGGCGCTGACGCAGGCCGGCCACAACGGCGTCATCAACCGCATCACGCCGCGCTCGCTGGAGGCCCGCTCCACCTCCGTGGACGTGAGCTCGGCCACGTGGATCGCCGTGCCCCTCAAGGGCCAGGGCGCCGTGGTGGGCGTGCTGGTGCTCAGCGACCCGCGCCGCGACGCCGTGCCCCCGCAGCGCATCGGTGCGCTGGCCGACCTGGCCCGCCGCTCCAGCGAGGCGCTGGCGCGCATCTCGCGCACGCGCAGCGAGGAGACGCGCCGCACGGCCATGCTGCTGCGCCAGATGCGCGAGGGCGTGCTGCTGCTGGGCCCCGACGGCCAGGCGCTGCTGGCCAACCCGGCCGCGCGCGACGCGCTGGGCCTGGGCCGCGAGGACGCCTCGCTGCCTGAGCGCCTGGGCGACGTGTCGCTGGCCGAGCTCTCGCGCACGCCGCCCGGCGTGGCGCGCCACTTCCGCGTGCAGATCGCGCGCGGCGACGAGCTGCGCCCGCTGGAGCTGGGCTGCACCGCCGTGGGCATCGTCGAGGGCAAGAAGCGCGTCGGCACGCTGGTGACGCTGCGCGACGTCACGGAGGAGGAGATGGCCCGCCGGCGCCTCGTGCAGGCCGAGAAGATGACCCTGGTGGGCCAGACGCTGGCCGGCGTGGCCCACGAGCTCAACAACCCGCTGGCGGCGCTGGTGGGCTATGCCGACCTGCTCAAGCAGGACGGCGTGCCCGAGCACCTGCAGCGCCCCATCCAGCAGATGCGCGAGCAGGCCATGCGCGCCACGCGCATCGTGCGCAACCTGCTGAACTTCGCGCGCCGCCGCAACCCGCAGCGCACGACGGTCAACGTGGCCGACCTGATCCACGGCACCGTGGAGCTGTTCGCCTACGAGGCGCGCATGAACGAGGTCACGGTGGACGTGAGCCTGGACCCCGCCCTGCCCACGCTGCTGGCCGACCCGCACGCCCTGCAGCAGGTGTTCGTCAACCTGGTGCAGAACGGCATCCATGCGCTGGCCACCAGCCCGCGCACGCCGCGCCGCATCAGCATCCGCGGCCAGGCCTCCGGCGACCAGCTGGTGGTGACCGTCTCCGACAACGGCCCGGGCGTGCCCCCCGCCATCGCGGCGCGCATCTTCGAGCCCTTCTTCACCACCAAGGCGGCCGGCCACGGCACGGGCCTGGGCTTGGCGCTCTCGCGCGCCGTGGCCAAGGAGCACGGCGGCGACCTGGGCCTGGAGCCCGAGCGGGCCGAGGGCGCCTGCTTCGTGCTGCGCCTGCCGCTGCGCCAGGCCTCGGCGGCGCCTGCGCCGTCCGAGGGCGAGGCCGAGGGCCGCCTGCCCACCTCGGTGCTGGTGGTGGACGACGAGGCTGCCGTGCGCGAGACGCTGGTGGGCCAGATCGGCACGCTGGGCATCAAGGTCGAGTCGGCCGGCGACATCGCCGAGGCGCAGCGCATGATCGCGCGCAGCGGCTACGAGGCGCTGCTGGTGGACGTGCGCATGCCGGGCGGCTCGGGCACCGACCTGCACAAGGCGCTGGCCGCGCGCGACCCGAGCCTGGGCAGGCGCATCGTGTTCATGACGGGCGACATCGTCAACGACGACGTGCTCTCGAGCCTGCGGCGCATCGGCAACCCCTTCCTCGAGAAGCCCTTCACCATGAGCGAGCTGCGCAGCGCGCTCTCCAGCGTGGTGCGGGGCGCCGAGGCCGAGGGCGGCGACCTGCCGCGCTGGCCCAGCACGAGCACCACGACGCGCTAGGGCGGGCCCGCGGCCCGCGCCCGCGCCTCGATGCCCGCCAGCGGGCGGGCCAGGCGCCAGGCCCCCACCACGCCGCACAGCGTGCCCAGCAGGCCGGCCAGCAGGACCAGCGTGCGCGGCGAGGCCCCGTGCGCCACCCCGCCGCAGGCCAGCGCCGAGAGCGCGGTCATGCCGGCCACGGTCATGCTCACCAGGCCGAAGGCCTGCCCGCGGCGCGCGGCCGGCACGTGCAGGTGCAGCAGCGAGGTGCGCGCCACCACGATGGCGGGGATGCACAGGCCGTGGCAGGCGATGGCCACCAGTCCCACGTGGAAGTCCTCGATCCAGGCGAAGGGCAGGTAGGTGAGGCCGTCGAGCGCCATGCCCACCAGCAGCAGCGGCGCCAGCCGCAGGCGCGGGCCCAGCACCGAGAGCAGCAGGGCGCCGGCCAGCATGCCGCCGGCCATGGCGGCCTCGAAGCTGGCCAGCGCCGAGGCCGGCAGCCCGAAGGACTGCTGCACCAGCAGCGTGGCCCCCACCAGGGCCGGGCCCATGATGGCCAGGTTGTCCAGCGCCGTCAGCAGCAGCAGCCCGCGCACCACGCGGTCGCCGCCCGCCCAGGCGAGGCCCTCGCGCAGCGTGCGCACGAAGCCGGTGCCCACGCGCGGGCCGCGCGCGCCCGCGGGCAGGCGCAGGCCCAGCAGCAGCAGGGCCGAGAGCACGAAGGAGGCGCCGTCCCAGCCCAGCAGGGCCAGCACGCGCGCCTGCTCGGCGGCGCCGGCCGCGTGGCCCGGGGGCCCGGCGGCCAGCACCCACGCGCCCAGCAGCAGGCCCAGCACCTGCGCCACCTGCGCCGAGGACTGCAGCGCCGCGTTCCAGCGCGCCAGCGCGTGGGGCGGCGCCAGGTCGGGCACCAGCGCGTCGCGCGCGGGCGCGAAGGGCGTGGAGAGCGCGCCCACCACGAAGCCCAGCGCCACCAGCAGCCCCGGCGTGGGCGTGCCGCCGGCGTGGGCCCAGCCCACGAAGCCCAGCAGCACGGCCGCGCGCGCCAGGTCGCTGGCCACCATCAGGCGCCGGCGGTCCAGGCGGTCGGCCAGCGCGCCGGCCAGCGGCCCCAGCAGCAGGTAGGGCGCCGTGGCCAGCGCCAGCGCCACGCCCACCGTGAGCGCGGCGCCGTCGCCGCCCAGCCGGCCGGCCATCCACGCCAGCGCCGGCAGGAACACCACGTCGCCGGTGGCCGAGACCAGCTGCGCGGCCCCCAGCAGCAGCCCGTTGCGGGTGGCATGCGCCGGCCCGGGCCCCGCCGCGGACGGGCTCGTCGCCGACGGCCTCGTCACGGGCCCGGGCCCGCCGGCCAGGCTCACCGCACCCCGGGCAGGCTGCCGGCGCCGCTGCCGGCGGGCGGCGTCGCAGGCGCAGGCGGCACTGCGGCCTGCGCCGGGTCCAGCTCGCCGGCGGCGCGCGCCAGCCAGTAGGCGAAGAGCCAGTCGGCGCGCGTGTAGCTGACCTCGCCCGGCGACGTGCCCGGCGCCACGTCGCGCCACAGGCCCAGCTCGTCCTTCCAGGCCCAGTGCGTGGGCCCGCGCTGCACGATGTTGGGGATGACGCGCTCGCTGCGCGTGGTCCAGCGGGCCGGCGCCACCTCGTCCTCGGGCATCCAGTGCAGCACCGCGCGCAGCTCGTCCACGGCCCAGTCGCGGCGGTGCTCGAGGCCGCCCAGCAGCGCGCAGGCGCAGAAGCCCGCGTTCCACCAGCCGATGGTGGCCGCCCGCAGGCGCCCGAGGCCCTCGAGCGCCTTGGCGGCCACGATGCCCCGGTCGTGCATGCGCAGCACCAGCAGCGAGAGCAGCGTCATGTTCACGCTGCTGGGCGCCTGCACGTCCTGCAGCCAGGTGAACTGCTCGGGCAGCGCGCGCGCCCAGCCGTCGTCGAGCAGGCGCCGCAGCGCACGCGCGAGGCTGGCGTCGGCGGGGTCCAGCGCCGCGGCCGCCACGAAGGGCGCCAGCCCGATGGCGGCGTGGCGGCCGTTGCGCACCCACGGCAGGCCCTCGACGTCCTCGCGCAGCTCGCCGTAGGGCGTGCGCTTGCCGCGCAGGTCGCGCAGCCACATGCGGTCGGCCTCCAGCCGGCGCGCCAGGCGGCCCAGGTGCAGCCGCGCGGCCTCGCGCAGCGCCGGGTCCTCGACGTAGCGCCCGATGGCAGCCCAGCCCAGCACCACGCCGCTGAGCTGGTCGCGGCTGGGATCGCCGCGGCACCAGTACCCCTCGCCCAGCGGGCTGGTCTCCGAGCGCTCGAAGCCCGACGAGCCCGGCAGCGGGCGGCCCACGTTGCGCACCAGCCCGCCCTCGCGCCCGCTGGCGCGCTCCAGCAGCGCCAGCCCGCCGGCGAGCACGCGCAGCTCCTCCAGCGCCGCCGGCTCGCGCGTCACGTGCCAGCGGCAGGCCTGCGCGGCCGCGTAGCAGCCCGTCCAGATGGCCGCGTCCGACAGGTGCAGCACGTCCTCGCTCAGCTGCGCGGGCGTGGCCCCCACGCGGTGCTCGTAGGCCAGCAGGCCCTCGGGCGAGAGGTGCGCGCGCATGCGCGCCTGCAGGCGCCCCGCCTTGGCCGCCAGCTGGGCGTCGGTGCGCCCGGCCGGTGCGGCCACCGGGGGCCGCGGCCCGCGCTGGGCCGGGTCGGCAGCGCGGGCCGGCCCCGGCCCGGGGAGCAGCAGCACGGCCAGCAGCGCCGCCGGCAGTGCGAGCCGACGCAGTGCTGGCTGCCACGACGCGAGCCGACGCCACGCGGCGCCTGCCCGCGTGCGGGCAGAGGCCACAGATGCCGCCGCGCCCGCCCCGCTCACGGCCGCCCCGCTCACGGCCGGCCTGCCAGGAAGGCCGCCAGCCGCGGGTGGCGCGGGGCCTCCAAGGTGGCGCGCGCCGGGCCCAGCTCCAGCAGCGTGCCCTGCTCGAGGAAGGCCACGCGGTCGGCCACCTCGCGCGCGAAGGCGAGCTCGTGGGTCACCACCAGCAGCGTGCGCGCGTGCTCGGCGGCCACCTCGCGCAGCACGGCCAGCACCTCGCCCGTGGTCTGCGGGTCGAGCGCGCTGGTGGGCTCGTCGCACAGCAGGATCTCGGGATCCATGGCCAGCGCGCGCGCGATGGCCACGCGCTGCTGCTGGCCGCCGCTGAGCTCGCGCGGGCGCGCCGCCGCACGCGAGCGGAGGCCCACGCGCTCCAGCAGGGCCGCGGCGCGCTCGCGGGCCTGCTCGCGCGCGAGGCCCGCCACGCGCTCGGGGGCCAGCGCCACGTTCTCCAGCGCCGTCAGGTGCGGGTACAGGTGGAAGGCCTGGAACACGAAGCCCATGCGCTGGCGCAGCGGGCGCCACCACGGCGCCGCCGGGTCGGCGGCCTCCCCGCCCAGCGGCACCTCGGTGCCCAGCACCTCCAGCGTGCCGCCGTCGCGCGCCTCCAGCCCGTTGACCAGCCTCAGCAGCGTGCTCTTGCCCCCGCCGCTGGGGCCCACCAGCGCCAGCACCTCGCCGGCGGCCACCTCGAGGTCGATGCCGCGCAGCACGGGCGCGGCGCCGAAGGCCTTGGTGACGCCGTGCATGCGCACGCGCGGCGGCGCGGCCGCCGGCGGGCCGGCAGGCGGCGTGGCGGCCTCGCTCAGGCGCGCCACTCCATCACCTGGTACTGCGGGTCGGTGACGTGCCGGTAGGCCACCGCGGGCAGGTCGTGGGCCGTGCGCACGTGCAGCGTCATGGCGTGGTAGGCCTCGCGGTCCTTGACGATGTTGAGCTCGACCAGCCGGCCCGTGGGCCCCGTGGGCCCCATCTCCTCGTAGACCTCGTAGCGCTCGCTGCCGTGCGACTCCCAGTAGGGCTTGAGCTCGGCCTGCGCCCGGCGCAGGAACTCGTCCCTGTGGCAGGACTCGATGCGGAAGGTGACCAGGCTCAGCACGCGCGACATGGGGGCGTCCGGTGCGGGCCCCTGCGGCCCGGCTCTGGCGTAGCATCCAAGCACCGCCCGGGCCTGTCCCGTTCTGCCCGCGGCGGCGCCCTCGTCGGGAGCCCCCGTGCGCTGGATCCTGCTGCTCGCCGCCCTGCTGGCCCTGGCGGTGACGCTGTGGGTGCTGGCCGCGCCGGGCCCCGCCAGCCCCCCGGAGGAGCCGGCCGACCCCGCCGAGGCCGCGGCGGCGGCGGCCCGCGAGGCCGGCGACCCGGCCTGGACGCGCCTCAAGACGGGCACGCGTCACGTGCGCGTGCTGGCGCGCGACGGCACGGTGCCGCTGGGCACGCAGGTGGGCTTTGCCACGCCGCAGGGGCCGCGCCTCTACTACGTGGACGGCGAGGGGCTGCGCACGCTGGGCGACATCCCGCTGGGCGACGTCACCGTGCTGGTGCGCGCGCCGGGCCGCGACCCGCTGGAGCGGCGCACGCGCGTCGAGGCCGGCGTGGTGGCCGAGATGCGCTTCGAGCTGCCGCCCGCGGCGGCGGCCGCCGAGGGCCCTGCCCGGCGCTAGCCCGCCGGGCGCGCGCGGCAGCCCGCCGGCCGCCGTGTACGGTGGCGCCATGGC
>JBJTIJ010000333.1:0-12438 GCA_046094945.1 Planctomycetia bacterium
GTGGCGGTGGCGGTGGCGATGGCGGTGTGGGGGCATGGCTGCGCGGCGCCCGGCGGTGAGGGGCCCAGCCAGCCGGCGCCCGGACACCGCCCAGATAGCGCCTAGATAGAGAGGTGAGCGCGGCCCGGCCGGGCGTGCGAGGCCGTGCCGGCACGCAGGCCCGCGGGGCAGGGGGTCAGGGTGGGCTGCCTGAATGTTTGTAGGGTGTTAGGTAGTCCACCCCGCGTGCGGGGGTAGGCTCTGTCCAGCAGCCTGCAGGCAAGAGCCCGTGAGGCCAGCGGCGCGGCCGGCTCAAGTCGGCGCGCCGGATGGTCGAAGGCGTTCCAGACTTGCGCCTTCAGGGTGCCGGTCCCAGGAGCCGGTCATGGCCATGACGACCCTCGCCCGCCGCGATGCGGGAACCGTCGCCCCGTTGCCCCGGGAGGGGGCGGGTCGTGGGCACGGCGTGCCTGCGCGCGTGCGCGGCCAGCGCGGCCAGCGCGGCTTCAGCCTCGTCGAGGTGCTGGTGGCGGCGCTGGTGCTGGTGATCGCGCTGCTGGCCAATGCCGGCACGGTGGGCAGCGGCCAGCAGAACCAGCAGTACATCGCCGAGCGGCGCATGGCGCACGAGGTGTTCCGCCGCTTCGTCGAGGGCCTGCGCGATGCGGCGAGCGAGGACACGGGCGCCGCCAGCGGGGCGCTCTACCTCAAGCTCAAGTCCATGTACACGACGCTGCTGGCCGAGGCCACGGCCGAGCGCGTGGACACGGCACAGTCCTACGCCGGCGAGGACCCGGGCCTGCGCCTGTCGCGCAGCCTGGGCGCCGCCGGCCTCTACCCCGCGCGCCCCAACAGCAAGGTGCCGGCCAGCTCGGTCAACGACCACTACGGCTGGCTCACGCCCAACCCGGTGCCCGGTGCCACCGACCCCTACATGCCCTTCGAGATCCCCGCGGCGCTGGGCGAGGTGGGGTTCTCGGTCGAGGTGCCGGCATGGTCCACCGCCACCGACACGCGCCTGATGCTGCGCGAGAACAAGGTGGCGCCGCGCTACGGCATGAACCTCGACTACACCTTCGACGGCAAGGCCGACGGCGCCGACCTCAACGGCGACGGCCTGGTCGACGGCACCGCGCGCGAGGACAAGAACGACTACAAGTTCATCCCCTGCGTGGTGCGCATGCGCTGGGAGCGGCGCGGCAAGGCCTCGCAGGAGATCGTGATGCCCATGTGGCTGCGCCGCCCGGCGCCCTCGGGCGGTGGCTAGCCATGCGCGCCTCCACGTCCCGGCGTGCACGCGCGCGCGGCTTCACGCTCATCGAGCTGATGGTGGTTCTGGCCATCGCCGGCATCATGTTCGCGGCGCTGGCGCAGACGCTGGGCACCTCGACGCGCCTGTACGGCACGGCGCGCGCCTACCGGCGCAGCGACGACGACCTGCACCGCAGCCTGGACGCCATCTGCGGCCTGCTGCGCGGCGCGATGATGTCCACGATGGACCCCATCCCGGCCATCGTGGAGAGCGACGGCGTCACGGGCATCACGGTGGACGACTGGCGCAACCAGTGGGCGACGCAGCTCACCTTCAAGTGGCCCAGCGACGCGCAGGCCGTGTACCTGCCGGGCGCTGCGCGCACGCTACGCTGGCGCTCGACGGCGGCGGTCAACGGCATCGCCGCGCCCGGCGAGGTGGTGCACGAGACGGGCGGCGTCACCACCGTCGTGGCGCCGCGCGTGCCCTCGGGCGGCTTCAAGATCCGGCGCGTGGGCGAGTCGTCGCTGGAGGTGATGCTCAGCACCTTCAGCTCGACCTCGCAGCGCACCAATGCCACCACCACGGCCTCGGCCTCGGTCCTCGTGAGGAACCCCTGACATGACCACGATCCCTTCCCGCCTGGCGGCCCTCCTCGCGCCCACCCCGCGGCGCGCCCGCACGCGCCAGCAGGGCTCGGTGCTGCTGGCCTGCCTGTTCATCGCGCTGATCGTGGCCGGGCTGGCCTTCGGCCTGCTCACCGAGGCCTTCGCGGCGCGCTCCAACCTGGTGCGCAGCGACACTTCGGTGCGCGCCCTGGAGCTGGCCGAGGCCGGCCTGCTGCGCGCCGAGACGCGCCTGGCCGCCGCTGCCACCACGGGCACCTTCACCGGGGCCTTCGGCGGCGGCACCTACTCGGTGGCGGTGCGCGACCTGGCCGCCGAGGTGGCCTTCCGCCAGGCGGCCAAGCCGCCCATCGCCATCCCGCCGGACATGCTGGCCTCGGACGCGGCCGACAAGTTCAAGAACCGCTACTGGACCTGGGCCACGGGCACGGTGGGCCAGAGCCAGCGCGTCATCGAGGTGCACGTGCGGCGCTGGTCGACGGGCCTCTACCGCGAGGGCATGTTCGCCCTGCAAGACCTCAAGTTCGGCGGCAACTCGACCACCGACAAGTACACGTCCATCAAGCCCGACGGCACGTTCAGCTCGTACGCCTCGCAGCTGGCCGCCAGCACCAACGTGGACAGCAAGGGCCGCAAGTACGTCAGCACGGGCGGCGACCTGGGCAGCAATGTTGGCATGATCACGCTGGTGGGCAGCAGCACCTCGGTGCGCGGCAACGCCATCCCCGGCAACAAGAAGTACGTGGACCTCAAGGGCACGGTGGAGATCACCGGCGACACCACGGCGCGCACCGAGACGCGCGACATCCCCCCGCCGCCTCTGAGCGAGTTCCAGTACGCGCTGGGCGTGGCGCAGGGCTCGCTGTCGGCGCCCGACGGCACCAAGACCAACCAGAAGGACCGCTGGACCAGCTCGGCCAGCAAGGGCGTCACCTACGACACGACGAACATGAGCCTGCAGGTGAGCTCCGGCACGAAGCTGACGCTCACCGGCGGCTCGTCGCCCGCCAATGCAACGCCCTACTTCTTCACCAGCCTCGACATCGGGTCGAACTCCACGCTGGAGATTGCCGCGGGCCAGTACGTGAAGATCTACATCACGCAGTCGATGACCATGGCCGGCAACTCCACGCTGCTCAACACGGGCTCGCCCACGCAGCTGGAGATCGTGGCGCACCCCCACGGGAACCTGCCCACGGGCTTCTACCCCGACACGACCAAGCTGAACGTGAAGCTCACGGGCGGTGCCACCTCGGCGTTCTGCCTCTACGCGCCCGAGTTCAACTTCGAGCTCTACGGCGGCACCGACCTCTACGGCGCGGTGATCGCCAAGACCATCACGGCGCTGGGCGGCGTGAACTTCCACTACGACAGCTCCACCGAGACGCTGCGCCAGGCCGCCATCGCGCGCGTCGAGCGCATGTACTGGTCGGAGCGCAACCCGCCGCGGCGCTGAGCCGCGGCGGCCGAGCCATGCGCCGCGTGCCGCTGCTGCCGATGCGCTGCCGGCGCCGCGGGGCACCGCAGCGGCGCACTGCACGGGTGGGCTTGGGGGCCATGGCGTCGCTGGCGCTGCTGGCGGCCCTGTGCGCGCCCGGAGTGCAGCGCGGCTGGGCCGACGAGGCCCCGGTGAAGCC
Source organism: Planctomycetia bacterium (assembly GCA_046094945.1). Lineage (GTDB taxonomy): Bacteria > Planctomycetota > PLA2 > PLA2 > JAEUHO01 > CAXQZU01. Next base: position 3,495 of record JBJTIJ010000333.1, read on the forward strand.
CGGGCCTGCGCCGGTGGCGCCGGTGGAGCCGAACGCGACGCCGGCCGGCGAGCCGCCGCTGGAGCAGTCGCCGGAGCAGTCACCGGAGCAGCCGCCCGACCCGCTGGCGGCGCAGATGGCGCCGCTGCTGGCCGCGGTGGAGGGCAAGGCGCGCGAGGCCGACGTGCGCGCCCTGATGCGCGCCCCGGCCGTGCACATGCCGCGCTTCGAGCTGGCCGCCGCGCTGCGGCTGGCGCATGCGGGCGGGCCCTATGCGGCGCGGGCCCTGCGCGAGCTGCTGGAGAGCCCGGAGGCGCGCGTGCGTCGCATGGCGCTGGACGGCATCAGGCAGGCGGGCCTGCGCACGCGCGGCACCTCGTCGGACGACCGCGAGCTGGCGCGCGCGCTGCGCGACGACGACCCCGAGCTGCAGCGGCTGGCGGTCGAGGCGCTGGGCCGCGTGGGGCTGGCCGAGGACGTCGAGTCGCTGGTGGCGGCGCTGGAGAGCGAGTCGGGACCGATGGTGCTGGCGGCCGAGCATGCGCTGGCCGTGCTCACGGGCGCCAGCCAGGGCAGCACGGCCGGGCGCTGGGCCTCGTGGTGGCAGCGCAACCGCGAGCCGCTCACGCGGGCCGTGGCCCTGGCGCTCGACGAGCTGGAGGAGGAGGCACGCGTGGTGCCCGAGGGCGAGGAGGGCGCGCAGGCGCTGGTGGCGCAGGAGCAGCAGGCGTGGGCGCTGGTGGAGCGCGATGCCTGGCTGTTGCTGCCCGACGTGGCCAACCGGGCGCGCAGCTGGATGACGCAGGGCGAGGTGGCCGGGCGCGTGCGCGGCTACCGGCTGGCGGCCGCCCTGCGCAGCCTCGACCTCGTGGGTGACCTCGAGCGGGCCCAGCGTTCGGGCGAGAGCGACCCGGCCGCGGCCGCAGCCCTCGAGCGGGCGCTAGCGGCCTACGGCATGCAGGGGCTGGAAAAGAAAGACCGTTAGGTCGGTATTAGGGTGGCGCGCCGTCCGGGCGCCGAGCCTGCCGGGCTAGACTTGCCCGCTTCCCCGCGGGCGGGCGCACGGCGCCGGCCCGGCCCCCCGAGGACGCCCTATGCGCATCGCCGACATGTCGTTCCGCAACCGCTTCGCCCTGCTGGCCTTGCTGTTCGTGCTGGGCTACGGGGCGCTGATCGTGGTCATGAGCTTCACCCTGGACCGGGTGATGATCAACGGCGACATCTACCAGGAGGTGACCCAGGACAAGAACCTCGTGCGGGACACGGCCCCGCCGCCGCTGGTGGCGCGCGAGTACGTGCTGCTGGCCCACCAGCTGGTGCTGGCCAAGCGCGGCAACCGCGACCTGCTGCTCGAGCACATGGGCGAGGTGAAGCTGGCCTACGACAAGGCGCGCGAGGCCTGGAAGCGCAACCTCGCCGACGAGGACGCCACGCGCGACGACCTGCGCAAGATGCTCAGCGACACGGGCGACCTGCACAGCAGTGCTTCGGCCATCATGGAGACGGTCGAGACGCTCAAGAGCCTGCTCGACAAGGACGAGTCGCTCGACGTGATCTTCGACGTGCTGCGCGACATCGACGAGAAGTTCGAGATGCACCGCACGGCCACCGACCTGGTGGTCAAGAAGGCCAACGAGATCGTTGCCATGACCGAGGCCAAGGCCGCCGATGCGGCCAGCAACGGCCGCTTCACGGCGGGCGCGGTGGCGGTGACCTTCATCGTGCTGATGGCCGTCGTGGCGTGGTTCGTGCTGGGCTCGATCCTGCGCTCGGTGGAGCGCATCAACGCCCGCATGCGCGAGATGGCCGAGGCCGACGCCGACCTCTCGGCGCGCATCGGCATCACCACCAAGGACGAGATCGGGCAGCTGGCCGGCTGGATCGATGCCTTCGTGGCCAAGATCGCGGGCCTGGTGCGCGCGGTGAAGAGCTCGTCCATCCAGCTGCGCAGCACGGCCACCGAGATGGCGGCCACCAGCCAGGAGCAGCAGGCCACGGTGAGCAGCCTGGGCGCCAGCAGCTCGCAGATCGCCGCGGCCGTCAAGGAGATCAGTGCCACCGGCACCGAGCTGACGCAGACCATGGCCGAGGTGAGCACGGTGGCGCGCGAGTCGTCGGCGCTGGCCAACGAGGGCCGCGCCAGCCTCACCGAGATGCAGGGCGCGATGGGCCAGCTGGCCAGCAGCAGCGGCTCGATCTCCAGCAAGCTGGCCGCCATCAACGAGAAGGCGCGCGACATCACCAGCGTGGTCACGACCATCACCAAGGTGGCCGACCAGACCAACCTGCTGTCGGTGAACGCGGCCATCGAGGCCGAGAAGGCCGGCGAGTACGGGCGCGGCTTCCTCGTGGTGGCACGCGAGATCCGGCGCCTGGCCGACCAGACGGCCTCGGCCACGCTGGACATCGAGGGCACCGTGCAGCAGATGCAGGGCGCGGTGTCGGCGGGCGTGATGGAGATGGACAAGTTCGCCGCGCAGGTGCGCCGCAGCGTGGACGAGGTGGACGCCATCAGCGCCAAGCTCCAGCAGATCATCGAGCGCGTGGAGCTGCTCACGGCGCGCTTCGACACCGTCACCGAGGGCATGAACAGCCAGTCGCAGGGCGTGAGCCAGATCAACGACGCCATGGGCGGCCTCAACGAGAACGTGCGCATCACCAGCCAGTCGCTCTCCGAGTTCAACTCGGCGGCGCAGGACATGAAGTCCTCGGTGGAGGGCCTCAAGGTCGAGCTCAGCCGCTTCCGGCTGGAGGACTAGGCCGCGGCGCGGCAGGCCTCGCATGCGCGTCCACGTGCTCCTCCTGCATGCCGGCGGCCAGCGCTACGCGCTGCCCTCTGCCCACGTGGTGGAGGTGGTGCCGTCGGTGGCGCTGCGGCAGGTGCCGGGCACGCCGCCCGAGGTGGCCGGCCTGCTGCACTACCGCGGGCAGGTGGTGCCGGTGGTGGACCTGTGCGCGCGCCTGGGCGCACCGCCGCCGCCGGCCACCTTTGCCACGCGCATCGTGGTGTGCCTGCGCCCGCGCGGGGCAGCCGGTGCGGGCACTTCGGCGGGTGGTGATGCGGGCCGTGATGGGGCCCTTGATGCGGGCGAGGCCGGCGAGCCGGGCCAGGCGCCCGCGCGGCGCCTGCTGGGCGTGCGCGCCGGCGACGTGACGCGCGTGGGCGTGGTCGATCCCGACGCGCCGGGCTCGCACGCGGGCGTGCTGCCCGACGGCCTGCGCGCGCTGGGGCGCGTGACGCGCGACGAGGAGGGCCTCGTGCAGCTGGTGGACCTCGAGGGCCTGCTGGGCGCGAGCCTGCTGGCCCGGCTGGACGGCGAGGCCGCCGCCGGTGGTGCCGCGGGTGGTGCCGCGGGCACCTCCGCAGGGGCGCGCCCGTGAGCCTGGAACGCCTTGCCGAGGTGCTGGCCCAGACCACGGGCTTCGACACGGCCTCGGTGGGCCGGGGCGGCCTGCTGGCCGCGCTCTCCGGGCGCGTCGACCTCGACGACGCCGGCGCCGTGGCGCTGTACGTCGAGCGCGTGGCGCAGGATCCCGAGGCACGCGCCAGCCTGCTCACCGACCTGCTGGTGCACGAGACCAGCTTCTTCCGCTACCCCGGCTCGTTCACCTTCCTGGCCGAGGAGGTGCGGCGGCGGCTGGTCGCCGGCGCGCGGCGCGTGCGCATCCTCTCGGCGCCCTGCAGCACGGGGCAAGAGCCTGCCAGCGTGGTGATGGCGCTGCTGGAGGCGGGCGTCGAGCGTGCCTCGTTCGTGGTGGACGCCATCGACCTGAGCGCCGCCGTGGTGGCGCGTGCGCGGGCCGGCGTCTACACCTCCAGCGAGGCGCGCAGCCTCTCGCCGGCGCGCCGCGCGCGCTTCGCGCGCCCGGTGGGCAGCGGCATCGCGCTGCTGCCCGACGTGGTGGGGGCGATCCGCTACCAGCAGGGCGACCTGCTCGAGCCGCAGGGCGTGCAGGGCATGGGGCCCTACGACCTCGTGCTGTGCCGCAACCTGCTCATCTACCTCACGCCCGAGGCGCGCGAGCACATCGTGCGCACGCTCGAGCGCCTGCTGGCCGCCGACGGCCTGCTGATGCTGGGCCACGCCGAGGTGGCGCCCTCGCGCCCGCTGGGGCTGGTGCCCGTGGGCCCGGCCGACGCCTACGTGGTGGCCGAGGCCGTGACGGCTGCCGAGCGCGAGGGCGTGGGCCGCACGCCGCTGCCGCGCGGCAGCCGGCCTGCCGGCGAGCGCCTGCCGGGGGCACGCGCTGCCTCGCGGCCTGGCGCGCGGCCGGGCGCGCTGCGGCCTGCCCCGCTGCCGCGCCCTGCGGCCGGCCCGCTGCCGCTCACGCGCCCCGTGCTCAAGGCCCCGGCCCGGCCGCTGGCCCCGGCAGCGCTGGCGCAAGACGCCGCAGGTGCGGGCGCCGAGGCGGGCGAGAGCGTGCTGGTGCGCGCCCGGCGGCTGGGGCAGGACGGCCACGCCGAGCAGGCGCTGGCGCTGCTGGCCGAGGCCGAGGGCACGCGCACGCCCAGCCCCGACGAGCTGCACCTGGCGGCCGTGCTCACGCGTGCGCTGGAGCGTCCCGAGGAAGCCCGCCGCGCGCTCACGCGCGCGCTCTACCTCGACCCGCGCCACGTGCCCTCGCTGCGGCTGGCGGCGCTGGTGGCCGAGGAGGAGGGCGACCGCGAGGCGGCGCGCCGGCTCGAGGGCCGCGCCGAGCGCGCGCTGGCGCTGGCCACGCAGCCGTCGCCCGAGGCGGCGCCGGCGCCGGCGCAGGTGCCCGTGCGGGTTGCCAGCCTGCGAGGTGAGCTGCGATGAGCACCTCGCCCGAGCGCCCCCTGCAAGGCCTGCCGTCGGCGTCACCCGCGGGTGAGGTCGCTGGTGGGGCCGGTCGTGCCTCCGGTGCGGCCGCGGCGCCGGCGGGCCCCGCGGGCCCCTCGGCCAGCGACCGCCTGCTGGCGCGCGCGCATCCCGAGGGCTACCTCGACACCTGGGCGCAGTCGCTCACGCGCGCGCTGGTGGAGGGCGTGGCCTCCGAGGAGCGCGCCGCGGCCGTGTTCCGGCTGGGCGAAGACCTCTACGCGCTCGACGTGGCCCACGTGCGCGAGGTGCACCGGCCCGGCCGCGTGCACCGCGTGCCGGGCCGCAGCAACGAGATCTTCCGCGGCCTCGTGAGCCTGCGCGGCGAGCTGGTGCTGTGCGCCGACCTGCACGCCATGCTGGGCGCCGAGCGCCCGCCGCGCACGCTGCCCACGGCGCGCATCTTGCGCGTGGCCAACGCCGAGGGCGCCTGGGCCTTCGAGGTGGATGAGCTGCTCGACGTCCACCGCTACGCGCTCGCGCAGGTGGCGCCGCCGCAGGTGACGGTCTCGAAGGCCGCCGTGCACTTCACCGACGGCCTGCTGGTGCTGGGCGAGCGCAGCGCCGCGCGCCTGGACGCCGAGCGCTTCTTCGGCGGGCTGGCCAGGAGCCTGCAGTGAGCGACGACCTCAGCGGCTTCTCCCTGCTGGACCTGTTCCGCGCCGAGGCGGAGCAGCACCTGGCCACGCTGGAGGCGGGGCTGGTGGGCCTGGAGTCCGACCCCAAGGAGCCCAAGCGCCTCGAGGAGCTGATGCGCGCGGCGCACTCCATCAAGGGCGCGGCGCGCATCGTGGGCCTGGAGGTGGCCGTCCATGTGGCGCATGCCATGGAGGACGGCTTCGTGGCGGCCCAGAAGGGCCAGATCGCGCTGGTGCCGGCCTCCATCGACGCGCTGCTGGCCGGCGCCGACCTGCTCAAGGGCGTGACGCAGCTGGACCCGGCCACGGCCACCGAGCAGCTGGCCGCGCGCGCCGCCGAGATCGAGGCGCTGGTGGAGCGGCTCAAGGCCGTGGCGCGCGGCGAGGTGGCCGAGGCCGCCAAGCCGGCCGCGGCGCCTGCGGCGGCCCCGGCCCCGGCCGCGCCGGCCGCGCCGGCCGCGGTGCCTGCAGCGGCCCCCGCGCCGGCAGCCGCGCCGCCGGCCGCGCCCGAGCCGCCCTCGGCGGCGGCGGCGGGCCGCGCCGAGGCCACGCGCGAGGCGGCGCGCTCGGCCGTGGCCGGCGGCGGCAGCGAGGAGCAGGCCGTGCGCGTGAGCGCGCAGGGACTGACGCGCATCCTGGCCTATGCCGGCGAGACGCTGGTGGAGGCGCGCCGCCTGAGCGCGCAGGCCGCGCAGCTCGACACGCTGCGGCGGCTGGTGCAGAAGCTGGCCGGCACGGTGGACCGGCTGGGCGAGCGCATGCAGGACGGCCCCGAGGCAGCGCGCCATGCCGAGCTGCTGGCGCTGCTGCGCACGCAGTCGGGGCTGGTGCGCACGCGCCTCGCCGAGCAGGGCGAGGCGCTGGAGACCAGCGCGCGGCGCGGCGAGGACCTCACCGACCGCCTCTACGCCGAGGTGCTGGCCAGCCGCATGCGGCCGTTCCGCGACGTGCTGGGCGGCTTCCCGCGCCAGGTGCGCGACCTCTCGCGCGAGCTGGCCAAGCGCGTGCGCTTCGTCACCGAGGGGCGCGAGGTGCTGGTGGACCGCGACATCCTCGAGCGGCTGGAGGCCCCGCTGGGCCACCTGGTGCGCAACGCCCTCGACCACGGCTGCGAGGGGCCCGAGGCGCGCACGGCCGTCGGCAAGCCCGCCGAGGCCACCCTGCGCGTCGAGGCGCGCCACCGCGGCGGCATGTTCGAGGTGGTGGTGGAGGACGACGGCTCGGGCGTGGACCTCGAGCGCGTGCGCCGGCGCGTGGTGGAGAAGGGCCTGGCCAGCGCCGAGATGGTGAACAGCGCCTCCAAGGCCGAGGTGCTGGAGTTCCTGTTCCTGCCCGGCTTCAGCACGCGCGAGCACGTCACGCAGGTCTCGGGCCGCGGCGTGGGGCTGGACGTGGTGCAGAGCTTTGCGCAGGCCATGGGCGGCGTGGCGCGCGTGGAGAGCGAGGCCGGCAAGGGCACGCGCTTCACGCTGGTGCTGCCCATCACGCGCTCGGTGCTGCGCGCCGCGCTGGTGGAGATCGGCGGCGAGCCCTTCGCCTTCCCGCTCACGCGCATCGAGCGCCTGCTGAGGCTGGAGGCGCACGAGCTGCACTCGGCCGAGGGCCGCCAGCACTACATGCACGAGGGCCAGCCGGTGGGCGTGCTCTCGGCCAGCGAGGTGCTGGGCATCCCGGGCGGCAAGGCCGACGGCGAGCGCGTGCACGTGGTGCAGCTGGCCAACGGCAACGACCTCTACGGCCTGGCCGTGGAACGCTTCCTGGGCGAGCAAGACCTCGTCGTGCGCCCGCTGGACACGCGCATGGGCAAGGTGGCGCACCTGCTGGCGGCGGCCGTGCTCGAGGACGGCGACCCGGTGCTGATCGTGGACACCGACGACCTCGTGCGCGGCGTGGACGCCATGCTGCGCGGCGGCCGCATGCGCACCATCCGCGTCACGGCGCGCAAGGACGACAGCCAGCGCCGCACCCGCAAGCGCGTGCTGGTGGTGGACGACTCGCGCACGGTGCGCGAGGTGGAGCGCGGCCTGCTCAGCAGCCGTGGCTACCTCGTGGACGTGGCCGTGGACGGCAGCGACGGCTGGAACGCGGTGCGGGCCGGCGAGTACGCGCTGGTGATCACCGACGTGGACATGCCGCGCATGAACGGCATCGAGCTCACGCGGCGCATCAAGCAGGACGCCAACCTGCGCAAGATCCCGGTGATGATCGTCTCGTACCGCGACCGCGAGGAAGACCGCCAGCGCGGCCTGGAGGCCGGCGCAGACGCCTACGTGACCAAGTCGTCCTTCCAGGAGGCCGGCTGGATCGACGGCGTGGTCGACCTGGTGGGCGAGCCCTAGCCCGGCATGCGCGTCGCCATCGTCAACGACCTGCGGCTGGCCGTGGAGGCCCTCAAGCAGACCCTCGCGCAGGCGCCGGGCTGCGAGGTGGCCTGGACGGCGGTGGACGGCGCGCAGGCGGTGGCCAAGTGCGTGGCCGACCGGCCCGACCTGATCCTGATGGACATCGTGATGCCCATCATGGACGGCGTCGAGGCCACGCGGCGCATCATGAAGGAGGCGCCCTGCCCGATCCTGGTCGTGACCTCGACCGTGGAGGGCAACCTCGAGCGCGTCTACAACGCGCTGGGCGCCGGCGCGCTGGACGCCGTGCAGGGGCCCTCCTTCAAGCCCGACGGCACGCTCGACGGCGTGCAGCGCGTCGTCAAGCGCATCCGCGCGCTGCAGCGCATCGCGGCCAGTGCCAGCAGTGCGGGCACGCCGGCAAGCGCGGCCAGCGGTGCCAGCGGCGCAAGTGCGGTGAACGGCCAGCCCACGCTGCCCGTGCTGCTGCCGCGCCCCGGCACCGGGCGGGCGGCGCAGGGCCAGGCGCCGGTGCTGGCGCTGGGCGCCAGCACGGGCGGGCCCGAGGCGCTGCGCGCCGTGCTCAAGGGCTTCTCGTCCTCGTTCCAGCCCGCCGTGGTGATCGTGCTGCACCTCGACCCGGAGTTCGTGCCGGGCTTCTGCGAGTGGCTGGGCGCGCAGGTGGGCCGGCGCGTGCGCCCGGCCCTGCAGGGCGACGTGCCCGAGGCCGGCAGCGTGCTGGTGGCCGCGGGCAAGGACCACCTCGCGCTGGCGCCGGACGGGGCGCTGCTCTACACGCCCGACCCCGTCGACCATCCCTACCGGCCCAGCGTGGACGTGTTCTTCGCCAGCCTGGCGCGCAACGCCGCGCGGCCCGGCGCCGCGGCGCTGCTCACGGGCATGGGCCGCGACGGCGGCCAGGGCCTGCTGGCGCTGCGCAAGGCCGGCTGGCGCACCTTCGCGCAGGACGAGGCCACCAGCGTGGTCTACGGCATGCCGCGCGCGGCCCGCGACCTGGGCGCAGCCCACGAGATCCTGCCGCTGCCGGCGCTGGGCACCGCGCTGGAAGCGGCCTACACCCGACAGCTCAACACCCCCCGACCCGTCCCGGAGAGCCGATGAGCCAGGCCCCGACCCCTCCTGC
>JBJTIJ010000334.1:0-1911 GCA_046094945.1 Planctomycetia bacterium
GAGACGGTGCAGGAGCGGGAGCGGCAGGCTCGGGCTTGTGGCCCTTGGGCTTGGGGATGGGCGTGAAGGTGCCGTTGTTCTCGGCGGCGAGGGCCTTCATGAAGGTGTTGCCGGCCACCTCGTTGGTCATGTCGATGGCGATGGCGTGGATGGTGATGGCCTTGCGGGGGTTCCACTCGCGCACGCGGGCGAGGATGGGCTCGGTGGGCACCAGCTTGGAGGCGTCGGGGGCGTTGTCGGTGGGTGCGCCGTCGCACAGGAACACGATCGTGTCGACGCGCACCTCGGGGTAGGCCTTGTCCACCGTGCCCACGCCGGCCACCTTGGTGAAGGCCGTGCGCAGCGCGCCCTCGACGTAGGTGGAGCCGCTGGGGCCGGGCGCGCCGGTGCCGTTCTGGCGCTCGTTCTGCGCGTAGTTGGGGCCGGGCTGCCACTGCCACTGGCGCAGCCACTTGTAGGCGTCTTCCTTGTTCTCCTTGCTGGCCACCACCGGGGCGTCCTTCCAGACGATCACGGCGTGGTTGAAGGCGATCATCGAGAAGGTGCTCTTGGGCGTGAGGCGCTAGATGGCCTTGCGCACCTGGTCGACGGCCACGTTCACCTTGGGGCCGCCCAGGTCGAGCTCCTCGGGCGGCGGCGCGCCCTCGGCGGGCGTCACCACGCGCTCGGGCCCGGCCGGCGGCTTCTTGATCGACTCCTTCATCGAGCCGGAGATGTCGATCACGAACAGCACGCGGTCGCTCTTGACGGGCACGCCGTATAGCTCGGGGTCGATCACGGGATTGGAGGGCCGCGAGCCCACCTTGGCCGGGCCGCTGCCCTGGAACTTGGCGCGGTTGTCCTCCCACCACTTGGCCCACACCTCGCCGTAGGGGTCGAAGTTCTGGCCGGTGAGCTCCTTGAGCGCGCTGCCCAGCTCGTCGCGCATGCGCGGGCTGGCCAGGTCCAGGCCCGTGATCAGGTGCGGGATGGCCGAGGACAGCTTGTGCGTGCGCACGTGGCGCACGGCCAGCAGCTGCACCTGCCAGTCGGGGTCGGCCAGCCGGCCCACGACGTGGTCCTCGGCGCCCTCGGGGTTGGCCGCCAGGCCCTCGAGCGCAGCGGCGCGCACGCGCGGGTCCTTCTCGCTGCTGGGGGCCAGCGAGCGCACGAGGAAGCTGGCGGCGTCCTTCTCGGTGGGCTCGACGCCGGCCACCTGCGCCACGGCCGCGCGCAGCGTCCAGTCCTGCGAGGACTTGGCGCGCGCGTAGAGCGCGGCCTTGACGGGCGCGGGCCCCCCGCCGACGGCCTTGACGATGTTGCCCAGGATCACGCGCTCGATGCGCGCGTCCTCTTCCATGCGCGGCAGCTCCTTCTGGAGCTGGAACATCTTGGCCTCTTCCTCGGGCGTGCGCGCCTTGGAGGGCTTGGTGAGCACCAGCCCGATGGCCTCGCTGGTCTCGGCCACGGCCTTCTGGGCGTTGAGCCACAGCGTGCACTCGGCCAGCAGCGCGTCGCCCAGCAGCTTGAAGGAGCGCGCCTCGGCGTCCTGGATCAGCAGGTTGAGCAGGCTGCCCTTGTCGGCCTCGAAGCCCACCTTGCCCGGCGCGGGCGTGTAGAGGCGCGCGAACTCCTGCTCGACCACCTTCCACTCGGCGGGCTCGAGCTTGGCGAGGGCCGGCGCGGCCCCCACCACGAGGACGGCGAAGAGGGCGAGCAGGGCAGGGACGCGGCGCATGCGGGCCTCGGCGAGGGGTGCACCCATCGTAGCGAGGCCGCCTGCCTGCCGCCCCGGGGGCCGGCAGGGCACGGCTGCGCCCGCGCACAGCGCGCGCCCCCGGCGGCGCCCGGTACAAGGGGCCCGTGCCTGCCGAGCCCCTGCCGCCCATGCCGCCCGCGCCCTCCAGCCCGCCGGGAGGCGGCGGGCTGGAG
>JBJTIJ010000335.1:0-2046 GCA_046094945.1 Planctomycetia bacterium
TCCTCGCCCAGCCGCGTCCAGCCGTTCCACAGCACCGGGCGGTTGAGCGCGAACTGCTCGCGGAAGATGCGCTCGCTCTCGTCGCGGTTGGGGTCCATCTGCGCCGGGTCGGCCCCCATCTCGCCGCCGCCGCCCGCGCCCGTGGGCTTGCCCGGCGAGAGCGCCATCACCAGCCAGATCACCACCGAGATCCCCAGGAAGGTGGGGACCATCAGCAGCAGGCGGCGCAGCAGGTAGGTGGTCACGGGACGGGCGTCGGGCCGTGGGGCTGCGGGCCTAGCGCGCCGCGCCCGAGGGCACGTACATCGGGAACAGGCGCGCGAAGGGGCGCAGGCTGTAGCCCAGGCCCGCCTTCACGTTCGTGAGCCGCTCCGGATAGGTCAGGATCGGGCTGCGGGTGGTGTGCATGAAGGTGTAGGGCTGCAGCTCGGCGATGCGCGCGTGGATGCGGCGCTGGATGGCCTTGCGCTGCTCGCGGTCGAAGGTGACGCGCGCCTCCTCGATCCAGCGGTCCACGTCGGCGTCGCGGAACTCGATGAAGTTGCTGCTCTTGGGCTCCTCCACCTGGCTGCTGTGCCAGATCTGGTGGAAGTCGCTGTCCCAGCCGCTGGTGTCCCAGTAGAGCGCCGTGCACTCGAACTTGCGGTCCTCGAGGCGCTCGCTGAACTGGCCCCACTGCAGCGGCTCCAGCGTCATGATCACGCCGATCTTGGCCAGGTCTTCCTTGAAGATGTCGAAGACGCTCTGCCACTCCTTGTTCTGGGGCACCATGGCCGTGAAGCGGAACTCGCGCGCCTCCCCGTCCACCGTCGCCTCCAGCACGCCGTTGCCGTCCTTGTCCTGCCAGCCGGCCTCGGCGAGCAACGCCTTGGCGGCAGCGAGGTCGAAGGGCAGGGGCTGCAGGCCCTCGGGCACGAAGGGCGAGCGGAAGTAGCCGGGCCCGGTGATCACGGCCGACTTGCCCAGGTGCAGGCTCTCGCTCATGCGGAAGCGGTCGCAGGACATCGTCATGGCCTTGCGCACGCGCAGGTCCTTGAAGATGGGGTGGGTCATCTTCCAGGCGATGAACCCGTACTGCGTGCCCCACAGCCAGTTCTCCTCCATCTTGCCCTGGCCCAGCGGCGTCTTGGGATCCTTGCGCAGGCGGTCCCAGGCGTGCGGCAGCAGGCCGCCGTAGTCGTGCTCGCCGGCCATGAGCTTCTTCTCCTGCAGCTCGCGGTCGGGGAACACCTCCATGTAGATCTCGCGGATCGGCGGCAGGCGCCTGGTGTCGAAGTAGCCGTCGTTGCGGCGCAGCAGGCAGTGGCTCTGGGGGTCGTACTCCACCATCGTGTAGGGCCCGCAGTGCAGGAAGCGGTTGTCGCGGTAGTACCAGTGGTCGTTGATGGCCGCGGCCAGCTTGTCGTCGTCGTAGCGGCGGCCCTGCTCGTCGCAGGCCAGCAGGAACTCGGGCATGGGCGCCAGCTCGGCCAGCGTCCAGGCGATGGAGTTCCACTGCTTCTTCTTCCAGCGCACGATGAGGCAGTAGTCGTCCACCACCTCCACGCCGGCACACTCGCTGTAGTAGGAGCGCACGGCGGCAGCCTCCACCGCCGGGTTGAGGATCAGGTCCAGCGCGAACTTCACGTCGCGGGCCGTCACCTCGTGCTCGCCGGCCAGGTGCGGGTAGCGCGCCAGGTCCACCTGCGGCACCTGCCACTTGACGCCCGGCCGCAGCCACAGCACGTACTCGAGGTACTCGGGGTCGGCCTCGGCGCGGATCGCCAGCCAGGGCGCGAACTCGTCGGGGTTCTTGTCGTGGTAGGAGCACAGCCACGCCATGCAGCGGTTCTTGATGTTGCGCGTGAGCGTGCCGTCGTTCTTGGTGATCGGGTTGAGGCCCGAGACGGCGCTGCTGAACCACGTGCGCACGCGGCCGTCGGGATCGAGGCCGGGCGTCAAGTGGCAGGTGCCGCAGGTGGACCTGGCGCGCTACCCGCACCTGGCCGGCGAGCACGAGGTGACGGCCCGCGACGTGAAGTTCGCGCTGGACCTGATCCTCAACCC